>NZ_JBFRKQ010000058.1:63898-135538 GCF_041469505.1 Vibrio sp. 10N.286.49.E11 | reverse complement strand
ATAAAATAGGAGCGAATGTTATTTTTAGTAACAAAATTACAAATATTATAATTAGCGCTCTCAAGTTCAACATAATTCGTAAACATTAAAAAAAAACGTATTTTTGGTGATCAAAAACACAAAAAGGGAGCTTTTTCTCCCTTTTATTTGTTTAGTTAGTTTTTTATCGCAAAAAAAGTTTTCGGTAATTTTTGGTTGTTTGTTCAGCAACCTCTTTCATTGACAGCCCTTTCAGCTGCGCGATATAAGCCGCCACTTCGACTACATATGCAGGCTGATTCTGTTTACCTCGATATGGAATCGGAGCCAAGTATGGCGAATCCGTCTCGATCAGCAACCTATCTAGGGGTAGGTTTTTCACAACATCTTTAAGTTCTGTGGCTTGTTTAAAGGTCACAATACCTGAGATCGAGATATAAAAACCTAACTCCATTGCCGCTTCGGCGAACGCTTGATCTTCAGTAAAGCAATGAATCACACCACCGCACTTCTCTGCTCCACCATCGCGTAAAATAGCTAACGTATCTTCACGCGCGTTACGCGTGTGGATGATCAAAGGTTTATTAAGCTCAACAGCCAACTCAACGTGCTGCTTGAACCTGATCTGTTGTAGTTCTGCCGTCTCTGGTTGGTAGTGATAATCTAAACCTGTCTCTCCAATCGCCACAACCTTAGGGTTGCTCGCGTATTCACGCATTGTCTCTAGGCTGAAATCACTTTCAACATCGAGAGGGTGAACGCCACAAGAGGCTTTAACGTTATCAAACGGCGAGATCATCTCGAGCATATTTTCAAACGAATCGAGTGTCACACCGACAGAAAGCAATTGGTCTACATTAGCAGCCTTCGCCTTGTTAACCACATCTTCTACGCTGGTGTGTAAATCTTGGTAATCCAGTTTGTCTAAATGACAGTGGGAATCTACGAACATGTTTCCTCGCAAGTGGCTATCAGCCAATTCATTATGAGTAGCTCCGTATTGAGCCCAGGGTGTTGCTTTAACTGCTCAATCAATGTCAGCAGTTTATTCGATGCTGCATAAGCACTTTGATAAGACATCGCCTCACACAGTGCTTTCGCACTCGGAGTGAAAGCCTGATTCGCCAAACCAAAATGCAGCTTCTGTACATCTGACAATAGATGCCAAAGCCAGCCAAGTTGAATCAAAGGGTCTTTGCTAAGCTCTGTAGAGAACTTTAGCATGTCAGGTTGAGTGCCTTTTATCACATTCACAAAGCCATCGAGCGCTTTTGTTGAAGCTTCAACGCCACCTTGCTCAAACATCGCTTTTGCTTTTAAAGGCGCGTTGTCATTGAGTGCTAAAATATACTGCGGTACCGCTTTGCCCACTTCACCATCTAACCACGCTGATGCTGTCTCTAACTGCGGACTAACCACATTGAATTGCTGACAACGGCTAATAATAGTCGGCATTAAGCGATTACTGTTACGAGTAGACAGAATGAAGATGCACTTGCTTGATGGCTCTTCCAGAGTTTTCAATAGTGCGTTGGAAGCCGATTCGTTCATTGCTTCAGCAGGGTTAAGCAAAATAACGCGCAAACCACCTAACTGAGAAGACTCTTGAGCCCAGCGGTTACTGGCACGCACTTGATCAACCGTGATCGACTTACCTTCTTTCTCGGGTGAGATCACATGAAAATCAGGATGACTGCCCGACTTCATTAACTCACAGCTGTGGCAAAACCCGCACGACTCGCTTTCATAGTTCGTGCACATCAATGCGTCGGTAAGTTGGCTAATCAAAGCATCAACGCCGAGCCCTTCCGGTGCATTAACAATCACAGAGTTAGGAAAACGCTCCGCATCGAGACTTTTTTTCCACTCACTCCATACCGGTGTGAGCCAAGAATACACTTCAGCCATGACTACCTACTGTTTGTCGAGCCAAGCAGTTAGCGCGACTTTAATATCAGCGGCTACTTGCTCAATTTCTTGCTGCGCGTTAATCACAAGTACAGAATCATCTTGTTCTGCAATTTCTAGATAGCGCTCACGCGTGCGGTCGAAAAATGAGATGTCCATCTTTTCAATTCTATCAAGCTCACCACGGCCTCTAGCACGCTCTAGCCCTACTCTAGGGTCTAGGTCCAAATATAGCGTTAGATCGGGTTTAAAGCCGCCTAGCGTGGTTGCTTTCAGTGATTCCATAGTCGTGCGCGCGATCTGGCGACCACCACCTTGGTATGCCTGTGAAGACATATCATGACGATCACCCAATACCCATTGACCATTGGCGAGTGCCGGCTTGATGACGTTCTCGACTAATTGAACACGTGCTGCATACATCAACAGCAATTCAGTCATGTCTTGAAGCTTCTCGCCTTCGTGCTCTTCTTTAACCAATGAACGCATCTTTTCAGCTAAGACAGTACCACCCGGCTCGCGAGTATTAACAATATCTTCAACACCCGATGCTTTTAATGTCTCAACGATGGCATTGATTGCTGTGCTTTTGCCAGCGCCTTCAAGGCCTTCAACCACGATAAATTTCGACTGATTCATAATTATTTCTTTATCTGTTTTTTCTTAATTGCTTTAAGTAAGCTCGCACTGCACGGTTATGCTCAGTCAAACTCTTTGAAAATACGTGACCACCTGTTCCACTCGCAACGAAATACAAGTAGTTGCTCTTCTCTGGATTCAACGCCGCGTTGATAGACGCTTTGCCTGCCATAGCGATAGGTGTCGGTGGCAAGCCACTCATTGTATAGGTGTTGTAAGGCGTTGGCGTGCGTAAGTCTTTCTTACGGATGTTGCCATCGTAGCTGTCACCCATGCCATAGATAACCGTTGGGTCAGTTTGCAAACGCATACGCTTGTTTAGACGGTTAACAAACACAGAAGAAACACGCTCACGTTCTGACGCAACAGCGGTCTCTTTCTCAATGATAGATGCAAGAATTAACGCTTCGTATGGCGATTTAAGAGGCAGCTTATCCGCTCGATTTTCCCACTCTTCATTCACCACGCTCATTAGGTCTCGATGCGCGCGCTTCAACAAATCTAAATCAGTGGTGCCGTAGGTGTAGTGATACGTTTCTGCTAAGAAGAGACCTTCTAGCTTTTCGTTTTCAATACCCAACTTTTCAGCGATCTCTTTTTCAGAAACGCCATCCAATGTCTGTTGAATGAATTCGTTGTCTTTTAGCTGAACAAGCCATTCGTCAAAACGACTGCCTTCAACAAAGGTAATAGTAAACTGGTGTTCTTTCCCTTCTACAAGCACCTGTAGCGCTTGCTCTAAGGTTAAACCCGGTTCAAGCAGGAAAGTACCCGCTTTTACGTCTACAAGCTCAGGATGTAACTTACGGATTAATTTTTCGTAAGGAGAAGCCTCAAACAGCCCCTCGTTAATCAACTGGGCTAGAACGCGGTTAAAGCTGCTACCTGAAGCAACAGTCACGACTTGTGGTTTTTCTAATTGAATAACTTGTTTCAGGTTATCTTGCGCTTGGTTGTAAACATAAAAACCAGCAGCACCGGCTGCAATTAAGCACAAGATAATAAAAATAAATAACTTTTTGATCACGAGTTTAGTTGTCCTTGAAGGCTACGAGTAATGGTTCCAATGTTAAATTGGGTATCACTAATACGGGTAACTGGGGCAACCCCTAAAATGGAGTTTGTCATGAAAACCTCATCAGCTTGCATGAGTTGAGATAAGCAGTAGTCACTAATTGTAACGGAAAGTTCAGCCTGATTCAGCGCGGTTAACACTTGCTTACGCATAACCCCCGCGACACCACTTTGAGTGAGTTGAGGTGTGTATATCGACTGACCTTTGCGCCAGAACAGATTGGCCATGGTGGTTTCAATCACATTGCCCGATATATCAAGAACCACGCCATCCACTTCATTAGCTTGATCCATTTCATCTTTCATCAAAATCTGCTCAAGGCGATTATTGTGCTTATGGCCAGCCAGTAGTGGGCTCAAACCTAGCGCTTGATGGCAGATACCGAGTTCAACACCGGAGTCTTGCCACGCTGAATAATGGCTTGGGTAATCAAAGGTACTGATGGTGATTGTCGGCTTGGCGATATTCTTGGTACTGTAGCCACGCCCACCCGCTCCACGACTAACGTGCAGCTTGATCCCTGCTTTTTGATTATGAGGCTTGTTGGCGTTATGGAGCTTCTTTGAACCATCAAGGCTCTTTGTGCCATGAAGAGCGTTATGTTGGATGTGTTGAAGCGCAGTATCGAGCCAAAGACTAACAACATCCCAATCAAGAGCAGAAATGCGTAGTGCTTTAAGGCACTCGTCGACACGGTGCTGATGATCGTGAAGATGTTGTATCTCACCATCACTCACGAGCATTGTCGTAAAACAGCCGTCTCCGTACTGAAACGAGCGATCCAAAATATCGATAGTTTGCTGGCTTTCTCCATCAACCCAAAACATGTTTTTCCCCATAAAAAGAAACGGCTCAATGCTAAAGCATCAAGCCGTTTAAAAACAAGTCTAATTGTGACTATCTACGAGTGTTTACGTCTTTAATAAGATGATTAAATCTTTTTGAAGATCAAACAGCCGTTTGTACCACCGAAACCGAATGAGTTACATGCAGCATATTCCATGTTGCTAACTTCACGCGCAGTGTGAGGTACTAAGTCAATATCTAAGCCTTCTTCAGGATCATCTAGGTTGATTGTTGGTGGAACAATTTGGTCAACCAGAGACATAGCCGTGATGATAGCTTCAGCAGAACCAGCAGCACCTAGAAGGTGGCCTGTCATTGATTTCGTAGAAGAAACCAATACTTGCTTGCTGCCTGCTTCGCCAAGAGCACGCTTGATGCCCTTAACTTCCGCTACGTCACCTGCAGGAGTCGAAGTACCGTGTGCGTTTACATAACCGATTTGTTCACCAGTAATGCCAGCATCACGCATAGCCGCTTCCATTGCTAGTGCGCCACCTGAGCCATCTTCACTTGGAGATGTCATGTGGTAAGCGTCACCCGACATACCGAAGCCAACTAGCTCACAGTAAATCTTAGCGCCACGAGCTTTCGCATGTTCATACTCTTCAAGAACCATCATGCCTGCACCGTCGCCAAGAACGAAGCCATCACGGCCTTTGTCCCATGGACGAGAAGCTTTTTGAGGCTCATCGTTACGAGTAGAAAGTGCTTTAGCCGCACCAAAACCGCCCATACCTAGTGGAGTTGATGCTTTTTCAGCACCACCCGCTAGCATTGCGTCTGCATCGCCGTATGCAATCATACGAGCCGCGTGACCAATGTTATGTAGGCCAGTCGTACATGCAGTAGAAATCGCGATGTTTGGACCGCGTAGGCCACGCATGATAGACATGTGACCAGCAATCATATTCACGATCGTCGACGGTACGAAGAACGGGCTGATCTTACGAGGGCCTTTTTCAGTTAGAGCTTGGTGACCGGCTTCGATCAAACCAAGACCACCAATACCAGAACCGATAGCAACACCCACACGTGGAGCATTTTCTTCAGTAATAGTTAGGGCTGAATCATCTAAAGCTTGAATACCTGCTGCGACGCCGTACTGGATGAACAAGTCCATCTTACGAGCATCTTTTTTAGTCATATACTCTTCGCAGTTAAAGTCTTTAACTAGACCTGCAAAACGAGTTGAGAAATTGGTTGCATCAAAATGATCGATATTAACGATACCACTTTGACCAGCTAGCAGGGCTTTCCAAGAAGATTCTACAGTGTTGCCTACCGGTGACAACATACCCATGCCAGTGACAACTACACGACGCTTGGACACGATTTTACACTCCGGGGATTGAGGTGATTTAAGATGAGGATAGATGAGTTAGATAAAACACAGGCGGTCGAGGTGACCGCCTGGGAGAGATTATTACTGAGCGCTAGTTACGTAATCGATAGCTGCTTGAACAGTAGTAATTTTCTCAGCTTCTTCATCTGGGATTTCAGTGTCGAATTCTTCTTCTAGAGCCATTACTAGCTCTACTGTGTCTAGAGAATCTGCACCTAGGTCATCAACGAAAGAAGCTTCGTTTTTAACTTCAGCTTCGTCTACACCTAGCTGTTCAACAATGATTTTCTTTACGCGTTCTTCGAGGTTGCTCATTTTTTCTTTTCCTTTACAGAGTTCGCTTTATGCGATGTTTTCCGTAGTTTATTCAATCTATTGAAAGTTGCAAGGTCAACTTTTCTGGTCAAACCACAATTTTCACGATTTTAACCGAAATTACGTATGATCTTGACTTAAATCATGCACAAATGTTGCACATAATTTACACCATGTACATACCGCCATTGACGTGAAGTGTTTCACCTGTGATATAAGCTGCCGCAGGTGACGCCAAAAATACCACAGCTTCAGCGATTTCGCGAGGGTCACCTAGTCGACCTGCTGGTACATTCGCCAAAGTTGCTGCACGTTGGTCATCATTTAGCGCTTTAGTCATGTCAGTTTCGATGAAACCAGGAGCTACAGTGTTCACTGTAACGCCACGAGACGCAACTTCACGAGCCATTGATTTAGTAAAACCAATTACGCCTGCTTTTGCAGCTGCGTAGTTAGCTTGACCAGCGTTACCCATAGTACCTACTACAGAACCAACGTTTACGATACGGCCTTGACGTTTCTTCATCATGCCACGCAATACAGCTTTAGACATGCGGAAGATAGGCGTTAGGTTAGTATCGATGATGTCATTCCATTCGTCGTCTTTCATACGCATCAGTAGGTTATCACGAGTGATACCTGCGTTGTTAACTAGAATGTCAATCGCACCGAATTCATCGTTGATGGTTTTCAGTGTAGCAGCAATTGAGTCAGTATCCGTTACATTAAGAGCAAGACCTTTACCGTTCTCACCAAGGTACTCGCTGATTGCAGCTGCGCCGCCTTCAGATGTCGCAGTACCGATAACTTTAGCACCACGCTCAACTAAAAGTTCAGCGATTGCACGACCGATGCCACGGCTTGCGCCTGTAACTAGTGCAACTTTGCCTTCTAAATTCATCATAACTTCTCTATTAAGTGGTTATTTACTTAGCAGCTTCTAGTGATGCAGTATCATTAACTGCAGCAGCTGTCATAGTTTTTACGATTCGTTTTGTTAGACCAGTAAGAACTTTACCAGGGCCTAATTCAAGTAGCTTCTCAACGCCTTGCTCATTCATCGCTTGTACACCTTCAGTCCAACGAACTGGGCTGTATAGCTGACGAACAAGTGCGTCTTTAATTTTTGCAGGGTCTGTTTCAGCAATAACATCAACGTTATTGATAACAGGCAATGCTGGCGTGTTGAACTCTAGAGCTTCTAGAGCCACTGCTAGCTTATCTGCTGCTGGCTTCATCAGTGCACAGTGAGACGGCACAGAAACAGGTAACGGAAGTGCACGCTTAGCGCCCGCTTCTTTACAAAGTGCACCAGCACGCTCTACTGCAGCTTTGTTACCCGCGATAACAACTTGGCCAGGAGAGTTAAAGTTAACTGGAGACACAACTTCGTCTTGCGCAGCTTCTTCACACGCTTTAGCAATCGCTTCATCGTCTAGACCGATGATTGCGTACATTGCACCAACACCTGCAGGAACCGCTTCTTGCATCAGTTGACCACGTAGTTCAACCAGCTTGATCGCTTCTTTAAAGTCGATAACGCCGGCACATACAAGAGCAGAATATTCACCTAGGCTGTGACCTGCTAGATTTACAGGTTGCTCTAGGCCAAGCTCTTGCCATACACGCCAAATTGCAACAGACGCTGTTAATAGAGCCGGTTGAGTGCGAAAAGTTTCATTTAGATTTTCTACAGGACCATCTTGAACCAATGCCCATAGATCGTAACCAAGTGCTTCTGAAGCTTCAGCAAATGTCTTTTTAACAACATCATACTGTTCGCCTAGGTCAGCAAGCATACCGATAGCTTGAGAGCCTTGGCCTGGGAATACGATAGCAAATTTGCTCATTGTAATTTTCCTTTAAGCAAAGCAAAAAATTGAATAAGGCACATAAGTTATGTGCCTTGTTTGTTGATTATCGCTTAGGGTTAGAATTTAACTAACGCAGAACCCCAAGTGAAGCCGCCGCCAAATGCTTCAAGTAGAAGCGTTTGACCACGTTTAATTCGCCCGTCGCGAACAGCCTCATCTAGGGCCGTTGGTACGGTAGCTGCTGACGTGTTGCCGTGCTTATCAAGAGTAATCACTACTTGATCAAGCGACATCGTCAGCTTTTTAGCGGTTGCCGAGATAATACGGTAGTTCGCTTGGTGTGGAACTAACCAATCAAGCTCTGACTTATCCATATTGTTCGCCGCTAAGGTGTCTTTAACTAGCTTAGAAAGCTGAGTTACCGCCACTTTAAATACTTCGTTGCCCGCCATGTGCAGCCATTTGTCTGCATCACCGCCGCGCTCTGGTACTTCTAGGCTTAGAAGCTCACCGTATTTACCATCAGAGTAAATATGAGTAGACAAAATACCTGGCTCTTCGCTTGCGCCTACAACCACCGCGCCTGCTGCATCACCAAATAGGATGATAGTAGAGCGGTCAGTCGGATCACAGGTTTTTGACAGTGCATCAGCACCAATTACCAAAACGTTCTTACACATGCCAGTCTTGATGTGTTGATCAGCAACAGACAGTGCGTAGACAAAACCAGAACACGCTGCAGCCAAATCAAACGCAGGGCAGCCTTTGATACCAAGCTTGCCTTGTACCTGACATGCCGAAGACGGGAATGTGTGGCTACTGCTGGTTGTCGCAACGATGATTAAATCAATCTCTTCTTTGTCGATACCTGCCATTTCAATGGCATTTTCAGCAGCGTAAAACGCCATATCAGCAACGGTTTCGTTTTCCGCTGAAATACGACGCTCTTTAATACCCGTTCTAGCAACGATCCACTCATCGCTAGTCTCTACCATTTTCTCTAAGTCTGCGTTAGTACGCACCTGAGATGGCAAGTAGCTGCCAGTACCTAAAATTTTGCTATACATGAAGACTAATAATGCCTCTCGAGTAAAACCGCTTCCAAACGATCGCTAATGCGGCTGGGGACTTGTCGTTTGACCTCGTGTACTGCTTCACCAATCGCGTTGACGACTGCAGACACATCAGCACTTCCATGACTTTTAATGACAATGCCGCGCAATCCTAACAAACTTGCGCCGTTATACTGGTCGGGGTTCAAGGTTTTTAATTCAGTAAATAGCTCAGAAAACAGCATTCTGGCTATCCAACCCTTTATTGTTGAAGCCATCATGCGCGTTTTTAGCTTATCAATAAAGAGCTGAGCCGTACCTTCGCACGTTTTTAAGCAGACATTGCCCACAAAACCATCACATACGACGACATCAGCAGCATCTTGAAGTAATTGATTACCTTCAATATAGCCTATGAAGTTCACAGACTGAGTATTAGACAACATTTCAGCGCATCGTTTTACAAGGTCATTGCCTTTAATTTCTTCTGCACCGATATTCAAGATAGCGACACGTGGTGCGCGACCTAAATGTTGTTCCGCTAATGCACTGCCCATTACAGCAAATTGGAAAAGCGAATCTGCATCACTAGACACATTTGCCCCTAAATCAAGCATCCATGTACGATTTCCGGAGGCAGTAGGCAAAGCTGAAACCAATGCAGGCCTATCAATACCAGGAAGGAGCTTAAGTCGGAAACGGGACAAAGCCATCAATGCGCCAGTGTTGCCACCACTCACACAAGCATCAGCCTGTGATTCGGCAACCAGATCGATAGCGGCACGCATGGAGCTACCCTGACTGTTACGCAAGGCTAGTGAAGGTTTTTCAGAATTGGAAATGACTCGATCACAATGCTGGATACTCAAACGAGAATCAGGCATTCGACCTAATGAAGATAATTGAGATGTGATCGCGTTTCGATCACCTATTAGAATGACTTTTAGCTCTGGGAAATACGACAGTGCCTGCACGGCGGCAGGCACTGTTACACGAGGACCGAAGTCCCCGCCCATTGCATCAAGCGCAACGGTTAGATTTTGCAAAGGTCAACCTTACTTGTTGATAACCTTTTTGCCGCGGTAGAAACCTTCGGCAGTCACGTTGTGACGTAGGTGAGTTTCACCTGAAGTTGCGTCTACAGAAAGTGCAGCTGTAGTTAGCGCATCGTGTGAACGACGCATGCCACGCATTGAACGTGATTTCTTGCTCTTTTGTACGGCCATTGACCCTACTCCTATGTAAATTCTTAAAGAAGCAATTACTTCTTTAAGCTTTTTAAAACATCAAATGGATTCGGCTTTTTGTCTTCCTCAATTTCTTCAGGAAGTTCACCAAACACCAAGTTATTTGAGTTAACGCTACATTTCGCATCGTCGTGCATTGCTATTTGTGGCAATCCAAGGATGAACTCGTCTTCAACTAATTGAATCAGGTCTAACTCACCGTACTCGTTCAGATCTACCAAATCGTACTCTTCCGGTGCTTCCTCTTCACTTTTCTCACTGTAAACAGGAGTATAAGTAAATTGGACATCGCACTCATGTGCGAAAACCTCATTACAACGTTGACACTCTAAATCGACTTCGACGTTAGCTTTACCAGAGATAACGACTAATCGTTGTTCATCAAGCCCAAATGACATTGAGACTTGCGCGTCACGTTTTACGCCTTCAGTTGCTTCAGTTAAACGCTTCAAAAGACTGACCTGGATGATACCATCCATATCGAGTCGTTTTTGAGCCGTTCTTGCCGGATCAACTGTACGCGGTATTTTTTCCTTTTGCATAGGGCGCGAATCTTATCTTCCAAATCGTGTTTAGTCAAAGGAAATGGCAAAAAAAATGTACTTTCCTGCCTTTCCTATTCAGAGCATTATGAATAGCAGGACAAGTTACGTTATCCTGAGATAAATGCTTCCTTGAATTGTAAATTAAAATGAGAAATTACCAACTAGTTTTAGCCTCTACATCACCATTTAGGCAAGAGATCCTCAAAAAACTACAGTTAAGCTTCATTACAGCCAAGCCAGACTGCGATGAAACGCCGCTTCCAGAAGAGACACCACAACAGTTGGTGATGCGCCTTGCTGAGACCAAAGCTAAGTCTTGTGTTGTGGAGCAACCTAGCTTAGTCATTGGTTCTGATCAGGTTTGCGTAATTGATGGAGAGATCATTGGTAAGCCTCACACTCGAGAAAAAGCGATCGAGCAGTTATCTCGTCAAAGCGGCAAGAGCATTACTTTTTATACTGGGCTTTCGGTTTGGAACAACGAAACCAATGAAGCTGACACGCGTCTCGACACCTTTGTAGTGCATTTCCGCGATTTAACTAAGCAACAGATCATGAGTTATGTTGAGAAAGAGCAGCCTTATTACTGCGCAGGTAGCTTTATGTGTGAAGGGTTAGGCATCGCGTTGTTTAAACAGATGGAAGGGAAAGACCCGAATACCTTGATCGGTCTACCTCTGATCGATCTGGTTGATATGTTGGAAGCGCAAGGAATGAGCGTACTATAACGGATACCCTCTCTTTGTTAGAGATTCCCTACTCCTTCCTTCGTCAGTCTAGGGAAGGACGAAGATAGCTACATTATCCAATCAGCTCATGATGTAGAACCTGACTTTAAAAAGTCGTCATCCTCAAGAGCGAGGAACGAGCGAGTTGGGGATCTTTTACAACAGATGAAAACAAAAAAGGTTGACGAATTTCGTCAACCTTTTTTGTTAGTAGATAGGTAAGGCTAGAAACAGCTAACCCTTTCGTATCTCGTATCTCGTATCTCGTATCTTCTTAAAGCTTACGTAGACCAATGAGTGCTCTTTCTAGCCTTTTTTCCATTGGAGCCGAGATATCCATCTTCTCTTCGCTACCTGGGTGGGTAAACTTAATGTTGGCGGCATGTAAGAACAAACGATTCAATCCTACTTTACCCGTGTAAGCATCAAAACGACGATCACCGTAACGGTCATCCCAAGCAATTGGGTGGCCAGTATACTGAGCGTGTACTCGAATTTGGTGCGTACGACCCGTAATTGGACTTGCCTGAACCAAAGTTGCGTCTTGGAACTTTTCTAAAACCTTAAAACGCGTCTCTGAAGCTTTTCCGTTTGGATTAACACGAACAATACTATTCACTTCGTTCTTCAGCAGCGGAGCATTAACAACCTTACAGCTGTTCTTCCACTCACCCATCACCAAAGCAAAATAGTACTTCTGTACGGTTTTCTCACGGAACTGTGCTTGAAGGTGTCTTAGCGCAGAACGTTTCTTCGCGATAAGTAGAATACCTGACGTATCTCTATCAATACGATGCACAAGTTCAAGAAAACGCGCATCTGGACGAAGTGCTCTTAACGCTTCAATTGCGCCGAACTTAAGTCCACTACCACCATGAACCGCAGTACCTGATGGTTTATTCAAAATCAGCATGTGATCATCTTCATAGATGATGCACTGTTCTAATTCAGAAACCTTATTGAGTTTCGTGCTTGGCACGTTCTCTTCTGTTTTCTCTTCAATAGTGACTGGCGGGATACGAACTAAATCACCTGCTTTTAGTTTGTATTCAGCCTTGATGCGTTTTTTGTTTACGCGGACTTCGCCTTTACGCACGATTCGGTAAATCATGCTTTTCGGGATGTTTTTTAATTGGTTGCGTAAGAAGTTATCAATACGCTGACCAGCCATATCTTCGTCAATGTCGACAAATTGGACTTGGGTTCTAATTTCGCTCATTGGGCCATTGTATCACTGTCACTTTTGATAATTGAGATTTTCTTAACCCTATTCTGAACTTATTTATCTATAATCCCTGCCGATCTATCCCTAAAAGGTCATTGAAGTTCTATATTTCTTTGATTCTTCGAACAAAAAAGCACCAAGCTTCCTGCAAATTAAAATATCAATTGATAAATTATTTATAGACAGTGAGTTAGAGCTATCAAAACCCAAACAAAAACTGTTTTTTTTACCGCATTACGACAAAGCAGATTGCTGTGTTTACCGACCACTGCTATAGTTCACAGCTGCTATCAATGGATTGACTAATATTTAAACAGCTAACCATTCATAAGCAAGTAAATGAGTAGATGACTCAGATTAGACAGTGCTGCAATCGGCGTAAGACACGGTCAACTGAGTTCCTTATCGCTCTACTCACGTACACTCATGTTGAGTATTCACCGCCACATCGCGGATCATAGGCTAACTCCCTATGATGACTGACGTGCCCCAGAGCATCCCTACTCCAGCCGGGAGGCTGCACCGATAAAGCCATGGGATCTGGCACCATGAGAAACGAATAAAGCGATAAGACCAATGATGAAAATAAGAAAAGACAATGAGAATTTCTAAATGAAAAGAATGTTAATTAACGCAACTCAAAAAGAAGAGTTGCGTGTCGCTTTGGTTGATGGCCAGCGACTGTTCGATCTAGATATCGAAAGTCCAGGTCACGAGTCAAAGAAAGCGAATATCTACAAAGGACGTATTACCCGTATTGAACCAAGCCTAGAAGCGGCATTTGTTGATTACGGCGCAGAACGTCACGGTTTCCTCCCTCTTAAAGAAATTGCCCGCGAATACTTCCCTGAAGGTTATACATACCAAGGCCGTCCTAGCATTAAAGAAGTGCTAAGAGAAGGACAAGAAGTAATCGTACAAGTTGAGAAAGAAGAACGTGGTAGCAAAGGCGCTGCACTGACAACTTTCATCTCTTTGGCTGGTAGTTACTTAGTTCTTATGCCTAATAACCCTCGTGCTGGCGGTATTTCTCGTCGTATCGAAGGTGATGAACGCACTCAACTGAAAGCAGCATTAAGCACTCTTGAGCTTCCTCAAGGCATGGGCTTAATCGTGCGTACAGCAGGTGTTGGCAAAAGTGCAGAAGAGCTAGAGTGGGACTTGAACGTTCTATTGAATCACTGGGGCGCTATTAAGCAAGCTTCTGATTCAAATGCAGCTCCTTTCCTTATTCACCAAGAAAGTAACGTTATCGTTCGTGCGATTCGTGACTATCTACGTCGTGATATTGGCGAGATTCTAATCGACAGCAATACTATTTTTGAACGTGCACAAGCGCACATTCAATTAATACGCCCAGATTTCATGAATCGCGTTAAGAAATACGATGGTGAAGTGCCACTATTTAGCCATTACCAGATTGAAAGCCAGATCGAATCAGCTTTCCAACGTGAAGTTCGTCTTCCGTCTGGTGGTTCTATCGTGATCGACCCAACAGAAGCTCTAACTTCTATCGATATCAACTCTGCTCGTGCAACAAAGGGCGGCGATATTGAAGAAACAGCACTTAACACTAACCTAGAAGCTGCCGATGAAATTGCACGTCAATTACGTCTACGTGACCTAGGTGGTCTTGTTGTGATCGACTTTATCGATATGACCCCGGTTCGCCACCAACGCGAAGTAGAAAGCCGTCTACGTGATGCCGTTCGTTTAGATCGCGCACGTGTTCAGATTGGTCGTATTTCTCGCTTTGGTCTTCTAGAGATGTCTCGTCAACGTTTGAGCCCATCACTAGCAGAAGCAAGCCACCACATTTGTCCTCGTTGTACAGGTACTGGTGTTGTTCGTGATAACGAATCTCTAGCACTTTCTGTTCTACGTTTGATTGAAGAAGAAGCTCTAAAAGACAACACAGCACAAGTACTTGCTGTTGTGCCTGTTCCAATCGCTTCTTACCTTCTGAACGAAAAACGTCGCTCAGTAAACCACATCGAGAAGAACCAAGAAGTTAAGATCACTGTTGTTCCTAACTCAGACATGGAAACGCCGCATTTTGAGGTTATCCGTGTTCGTGAAGGTGAAGAGTTCGATCTACTATCTTACTTGCTGCCTAACAAGCTAGAAGCTCTAAAAGAAGCGGAAAGCAAAGAGCCTGCTGAACAGACTATTCGTCCTAAGAAGATCGAAGAACCTGCTCTGAAAGGCTTCGCAGCTCCTGCTCAATCAGCACCAACTCCTGCTCCAGCACCTAAAGCTGTAGAAGAGAAGAAAGCTGAACCAGCAGCGACTCAAGAACCAGGCCTAATTGGTCGTTTCTTCAAAGCTATCGGTAGCTTCTTATTTGGCTCTTCAACTCAAGAAGAGAAAAAAGAAGAAGAGAAGAAAGAAGAAGAAAAACCTAAAAACAATCGTAACAACGGCAACCGTCAACGCCGTGATCGTAACGATAACCGTCGTCGTAACCAACGTGGTGAGCGTGGCGAACAGCGTAACGACCGTGGTGAACGTGGTGACAATCGTAACGAAAACCGTGACAACAAACGCCGCCGTAAGCCAGCTCGTGATGAGAAGCCTGAAGAGCAAAAAGAAGCAGCTCCACAGCAAACTCGTCAGCCTCGCAAGCCTAAGCAAGACCGTCGCAACAAGCCACGTGATGAGCAGAAGCAACGCGAAGAGCAAGCACCATCTAAATTAGCAGAAGAAGGTCTACAGCTAGCAGCAGAAGCACAAGCTGGTAAACCGGAAGCGCCTAAGGCTAAACCTGAAGCGAAAGCAGCTAAGATTAAAGAGCGTCGTCAGCGTCGTAAACTGAACAAGCAAGTTCGTGTTAAAGACCAACAAGCTCAAGCTGAAGATAACGCTTCAAAAGAGCAGGTTGCTGCTAAAGAACTATCTGTTTCAAAAGAACAGTCAGTAGCTCAAGAGCAAAAAGTTGCGGAACAAGTAGAAGCAACTCAAGCGAATGCAGAGCAAACTGAACAGGAAGAGCCGAAACAACGTCGTAACCGTCGTTCTCCACGTCACCTACGTGCAAGTGGTCAACGTCGTCGTCGCGGTCGTGATCGTCGCCCTAACCCATTCCGCCTACGTAAAGGTGGTGTAGCTTCTCCAGAGATGGCTATGGGTAAAGTGATGCCTCGCTTCATTCCAAAACCTCACCACAAGCAGGCAAAGCCTGAAGTGGCTGAAGTTCAAGTAGCAGCTGAAGCTCAAACATCTGTTCAAGAGCAGAATGTTGCTCTAGAGACGGCGCCACAAAGCAACGTAGCAATGACTGGCGGCTTCGCATGTCCAGAGCTTGCAATGGGTAAAGTTATCATCCGTCGTGAAGATGCTGCTGTTGAAGCTCAAGTAGCTGAGACTCCTGCTGTAGTTGAAGCTCCTGCAGTCGTTGAAGAAGCACCAGTGGTTGTTGAAACCGCGAAAGTTGAAGCTCCAGTGATTGCAGAAGCGACGAAAGTTGAAGCGCCTGTTGTAGCAGAAGCTGTGCAAGCAGAAGCAACACCAGTTGTTGAAGCTGAAGCGCCTAAAGCTGAAAGTGCAAAAGTTGAAGAAGCACCTGTTGTTAAAGCAGAAGCTCCTAAAGCGGCACCAAAGGCAGCTGTTGCTAAGAAGCAAGCCGGTTCACCAATGACTAAAGCTCCTGGTCCTCAAGAGATCAAAGAGATTGAAGTGATTGCAGCTCCGTTCCGCACTGAACGTTTTGTATCGAAAGGTGCAGGCAGTCAGGCAGCATCGAACAAAGCTGGCGCGGCGATGACTAAGCCAAACTACTAGTGATTACTGATAGGTAATCGCGAGTAAATAGAATCAAAGGCTGCTTATTAAAGCAGCCTTTTTCATATCTACTAATCGAATAAAAATTAACAGATATATTACTCAAAGTTAGGTTCAACCTTGAACTTAATCACATTTTTGGGTAGCATTCGCGCACTTATCTTTTCGACACTTCGCTATTGCCGCTCTTTTCCATCACTGTTTGGCTACGCAATACACCCGTGTCGGTAAATCCATCTTAAGCATAGCTGAGCAAACATGTTCGAATTCCCACAATTTTCAAAGCACTCTGTAAAGAATGACGTGCTTTCAGGTCTTACAGTAGCCCTGGCTCTGGTACCTGAAGCTGTAGCATTCGCCTTTGTTGCTGGCGTTGACCCAATGGTTGGTCTTTATGCAGCATTCATCGTAGGTTTAATCACTTCTGTCTTTGGCGGCCGTCCAGGTATGATTTCTGGCGCAACCGGCGCAATGGCCGTTGTAATGGTGAGCCTAGTGGCAACCCATGGTGTTCAATACCTATTCGCAGCCGTTATGCTGGCTGGCCTTCTGCAAATTGCAGCAGGTGTATTTAAACTAGGTAAATTTATCCGTATCGTTCCACACCCAGTAATGATTGGTTTCGTGAACGGTTTGGCCATTGTTATCTTCCTAGCTCAACTTGGTCAATTTAAAGCGCCAGACGTAACAGGTGCGTTGACTTGGTTACCAAGCGGTCAAATGACACTAATGCTAGGTCTAGTAGCCCTTACAATGGCTATCATCCACTTCCTACCTAAGCTAACAACAGCAGTACCATCTTCATTAGTTGCTATTGTTACAGTAACGGCTTTGGTTGTGGGTCTTGACCTTGAAACTCGCACTGTTGTCGACTTCCTACGTACAATGTCTGGTGACGAAGCTGCTACGCTAGCGGGCTCTCTTCCAACATTCTCAATTCCTGCTGTTCCGTTTTCTTTAGATACACTACAGATCATCCTGCCTTACGCAATTATCCTTGCGGCTATCGGCCTGATTGAATCTCTGCTGACACTGACAGTACTAGACGAAATGACAAACACTCGTGGTCAATCTAACCGTGAATGTGTTGGTCAAGGTATGGCTAACGTAACGTGTTCTGTATTCGGTGCGATGGGTGGTTGTGCGATGATCGGTCAATCGATGATCAACGTAAACTCAGGTGGTCGTGGTCGTCTTTCAGGTATCGTCGCCGCAGTTGCACTACTGATGTTCATCCTGTTCGGTTCTGCACTGATTGAAATGATTCCTCTAGCAGCACTTGTGGGCGTAATGTTCATGGTTGTTATCGGCACATTTGAATGGGCAACCTTCAAGCTTGCGCGTCGCGTTCCTAAACAAGACTTCTTCGTTATCGTTCTTGTTACCGTAGTAACAGTACTGACTGATCTTGCTGTGGCAGTAGGTGTTGGTGTTGTCGCTTCTGCGCTAATGTTTGCTTGGCAACATGCTAAACACATCTACGCAGATACATCAGTAAACGCTGAAGGCTCAAAAGAGTACAAAGTTAACGGCCCAATCTTCTTTGGTTCAACGGCTAACTTCCTAGAGTTGTTTGACGCATACAACGATCCACAAGATGTAATCGTTGATTTCGCAAACTCACGCGTGACTGACCACTCTGCAATTGAAGCGATCGACACGATTGCTGACCGTTACGCGGCGCTAGGTAAAACACTTCACCTTCGCCACCTAAGCCAAGACTGTGTTGCTATGCTGCACAAAGCAGGTAGCTTAGTTGAAGCGAACGTTGCAGAAGACCCAATCTACAAAGTAATGTCTAAGTAAGCTTAGTCATGGCTTTAAGTTAGATTTAGAAAGGCCGACATTCAATGTCGGCCTTTTTTATACCTATCGGTCAGCCCTTGCGCTGATCACCAAACGACGAACATTGTTCCTAAACTACATTGAACGCAGTATCGCTTCGCTAGACTCTTCGATTAAGTCCAACACCAATTCAAAGCCATTTCCCTCACCGTAATACGGATCGGGGATCTCTTGATATTGTGACTCTCCAAAGCTTAAAAATAACGCAAGCTTGTATTGGAGGTGAACTGGGCACTGACTCATTAAGTCATCTAAATTCGCCCTATCTGCCGCGAGGATCAGGTCAAATTCTTCGAAGTCATTATCAACCACTTTACGAGAAGTAATCCCCTTAAAGCTGTAACCTCGCTTCTCTCCTGCAGATTTGGAACGCGAGTCTGGTGGGTTACCTTGATGAAAGCCAATCGTCCCTGCGGAGTCGACCGTTACATAAATATCCATCTGTTGAGCTTTCTTTCTAAGCACCGCTTCACCTGTTGGCGAACGACAAATATTCCCCATGCAAACAACGAGTATCTTTTTCATCCGTAATCACCTGTTCTTCCGATGGTTTTTGCTATCGTTAAGTTAGGCTATGATAGGCGCAATCACAACTTAAAAGGATTTGTTATGTCGACCGAAGACAACAAAGAACAACGCCATAAAGCAAGACAACAGAAAGTAAAAGAACAAGTTGATGCACGAGTGGCTGCAGCACAAGAAGTGAAAGGCTTATTGCTGGTTATTACTGGTAACGGTAAAGGAAAATCAACATCCGGTTTTGGTACCATTACACGTGCCGTTGGTCATGGTAAAAAATGTGCCGTTGCACAATTTGTTAAAGGGACTTGGGATAACGGCGAAAAGAACGTTCTTCAAAAGCTGGATGTGGAATTCCAAGTTATGGGAACCGGCTTTACATGGGAAACCCAAGACAAAACAAAAGATATTGAAGCCGCACAACGTATCTGGAAAGAATGTCAGCGTATGTTGGCTGATGAGTCCATTGACGTGATTCTGTTTGATGAGCTGACTTACATGGTGAGCTATGGCTACATCGAGCTAGATGAAGTGGTAGAGGCTCTCAACAACCGTCCGAAAATGCAATCTGTGATCATTACCGGTCGTGGTGCGCACCGTACTCTTACAGAGATGGCGGATACGGTATCTGAAGTTCGTAACGTGAAACACGCTTTCGAATCGGGTGTGAAAGCGCTTCAAGGCGTTGACTGGTAATCGCATTCAACTAGAGATCCCCGACTCGGTCATTCTTCCCTCTAGAGGATGACGACCCTTCAGTGTTACTCCCCTTAATAAAGGACGAGCACCGATCGTCATTCCCTAGAACGAGGAACGAGTCTCATAGGGAATCTATTTGCTTACTAAGCCCGGATAATAATCAGCATCCAAAAAAAAGCGCTATTCCTACAGTAGGAATGGCGCTTCTTTTATATGCGAGTTAGGCAAAGATTAGTTAAAGAAACCTTTCAACAAACCGTCAACCGCTTCTTTGGTCTTCTCGTCTTTGATCTTATCCGTTAGCTTATTCACGCCACGGTCGATCTCTTTTTGTGCTTTTTGCTTCAACACATCATCAAAAACAAGCGCAAATTTCGGGTCAGCCCATTGGCCTGTTACCTTAATTGGGATGGTCACATCTTTCAGGTCATCAATGTTCTTACCGCCCTGACCTTCAAGCGAACCAACAATCGATGTACGTACAAGGAAGTCGACCGTTTCATTAATGAAGTTTGCTTTACCTTGACCTGTCACGCGTAGCAGTGGTGACTGTGCCGATAAGTCGTTCGTTGAAACCCAACCTTTGTCGACCTTCAGTGTCGCTTTCATTGCACTGAAGTCCGTTTTTTGAGCTTCATTTGTGCTTTCAACTTTCTCGCCCTTGATCTTAGCGTAGTTTTCTCGAATCAGTTGAGCTACGTTGATGCCGTTAACTGCACCATCTTCAAAGTTAATCGCGATAGTACCGACTAGGTTTTTCTTGATACCCGTCGGAGTTAGACTCTTACCTTTCACGTTGACATCAATATTACCGGTACCTTCCAGCATATCGTTATCTGCAACATCAACCAGTAACGGTTGTACTTTCACGCCTTTGATTTTCTTCTTAGCCGTGTAAGTCGCTGGTGTTTTACGAGCGTCTAACTTTGCAGTAGCAGAAATAGAACCTTGGTAAAGATTCGAGGTGAATGAGGTTAGCTCTGCGATACCACGGTTAACCGAAAATGCGGTTTTAACATTCTGCATCTTCGCGTTGTTCGCCTTGAACTTATCAATCGTGATGTCACCTTTCACGTCTAACGTTTTCAGAGCCGACAGATCAGGTTCCACTTCTTTAGCTGGATCTGAACTACCAGAACTTGACGTTGAACCACCAGCAGAACCAGAAGGCGCTGTGCTCGCTGTTTCTGTTGTATTGCCTAAGCCTAAGAATTCATCTAAATCAATATTCGGGCTATGAAGAGAGAAACGAACCTTTGGTATTTCAGATAGGATTACGTCTGCTTTACCGTCTAATGCAATAGCGTTAGCTTGTAGCTTCTCTAACACAAAGCTCAGGTGGCTCTTGTTAAGATCGAAGCTTAAGTCAGACAGCATGTCGACTTTCATTGGAGACTGAGGAAGCGTGTCGCCTTTGAATGTTGAGTCTAACGTTAACTTGTTCAGCGTTACTTTTGAAATCGCGCTATCAACAGTAAGTTCACCGCCACCTTTAAGATCAAGGTCAAGGCCAGCTGCATTACCGATTACAGCGTAAGTCAGTTGGTTTACCTTATCGAACTCAAACGTATTCAAGCCAATTTTTGCTGACTCAATCGACGTCGCTGGATCATTGAACTTAGCGTTTAAGTCGATATTACGAAGTGCGTAACTTGCAAAGCCTTCAGCTAATTTGAATTCTGCACTGCCTTGTGCAGAGAACTTCTGTTGATTGTTCTCACCAGAAGCCGCAAATGTCGCGGTTGTCCATGTATCAACGGCAAACTCAGAAAGATTCAAAGACACATCGTATAGCTTAGTGAATGAACCCGCTTGCTTGTCGTCCATTTCAAACAATGCGTTTGATACAGTTACGCCTGCAAGGTTGATCGTCCAACCCGATGCGTCTGTGGTAGTTTGCTCTTGAGGGGCAGGCTCAGATTCTTGAGGCGCTGACGCTTGCGTTAGTGCATCAATGTTCTTGCGACCATCTTTAAGCGTTTCTAAATAGAATTCTGCACCATCTAGAGTAATGTTGCCGATCTCTAGTTGGTTGCTAAATAGCGGAGTAACCGAAACGTCAACGCCAACGGTATCAACCTTAAATAGGTTAGGTTGCGTAAAACCTTCAGGGTTGCGTAATTCAGTTTGACCAAGTTCAAAGCCAATGGATGGGAAGAATTGCCAGCTGATATCACCCTCGATCACTAGCTCTAGGCCTGTGTGTTTTTGGGCTTGTTCGACAATTAATGGCTTAAATTGGTTGGGATTCACTAACAGCACTAGTGCCAGAATTGCTGCAACGACAACAAACACTGGTACAGCTATGAAAATGAGTAGTTTCTTCATCCGCATATTCCTTGCTTAGATTCCAAAAGAAAGTGGCACTATAAAAGTGCCACTGATTCGGTAAAAAATAAAGCTAAGTGAGTCACTTAGGCAAAATTTTATTCGATTAAGACTTCAACAACTTCGCAATGTGCGCTTTTAGCACATCAATCGCAATACGGTTTTTACCACCACGAGGAACGATGATGTCTGCATGTTGTTTTGAAGGCTCGATAAACTGCATGAACATTGGACGTACTGTTTCTTGGTATTGCTTAAGTACAGTGTCCATTGTACGACCACGCTCTTCTACATCACGCTTAACACGGCGTAATAGACAGATGTCTAATGGTGTATCCATAAACACACTTGCGTGCATTAGTTTACGAAGACGCGGGTCTGTTAGAAGCAGAATACCCTCTAAAATGATCACTTTCTTTGGAGTAAGTGTAGTCGTTTCAGAAGTACGTGTGTGCTCTGTGTAGCTGTATTCAGGAACTTCTACGGCGTTGCCACTCATTAGCTGCTGTAGATGTTCACATAAAAGATCATGATCTAGTGCATTTGGGTGATCGTAGTTAGTTTTAACACGCTCTTCCATACTCAAGTGGCTTTGGTCGCTGTAATAGCAATCTTCCGTGATAACACCAATTTGATGGTCGCCTACTTTTTCGCGCAATTCATTATAAATTGTACTAGCAATCAGACTTTTTCCTGAAGCTGAAGCGCCAGCGATACCTACGATGACACATTGATTATTATCAGACATTAATTTTGCACCCGATATGGTTTGGTGGTGGGAAGAGATAAACCGCCTGATTATAGGGGCTAAAGCACATAGATTCTAGTCGCCATTTTAGCTAATTGCAGTCAAATTGATGATATCAATGCATTTAATGAATGCAATCGTTTGCTTTCAAATAACTTGCCTACAACTATTTGCACAAGCCCAATGGATATTGACTTAAATCCACCGCTGTTTATCTAATCCAAACTATATTTAAACGACTTTGTGATTAACTTGCGCTATTCAACCATAGATTCGTTATTCAACCATAGAGAAGTTAATCGCTTCTGGTCTCGCCTTGCCGGTCCAGAACATCTTCGCAGCCACATTCTCTGCAAGCTCTAAGTAGTGACGTGTATGTTCACTATCTGGACGACGAATCACCGTCGGGCAACCTGCATCGATATCTTCTCGCACATCAATATGAAGAGGGATCTGTGCCAAAATATCGAGGAAAAACTGTTCTGACATAGCTTCGGCACCACCAGCACCAAAGATATGCTCTTTCTCACCACAGTGACTACAAATATGATAGCTCATGTTTTCAACTAAGCCTGCGACTGGCACACTCACCTTATCAAACATCGCTACGCCTTTACGTGCATCCGCTAGCGCCAAATCTTGAGGAGTGGTCACCACTACAGCCCCGGTCACTGGGATCTGTTGCGATAACGTCAGCTGAATATCGCCCGTGCCCGGTGGCATATCAATAACTAGATAATCCAACTCTGGCCATACGGTTTCGTTAACAAGCTGACCTAAAGCCTTGGCCGCCATTGGACCGCGCCAAATCGCAGCGTCATCTTTCGACACAAGATAACCGATAGAGTGAGTGAAAATACCGTGCGCTTCGATTGGCATCATCCACTTGTTATTCTGGACTTCTGGTTTCGCATCTAATTGGCCAAGCATCATAGGTACAGAAGGACCATAGATATCCGCATCCAACAAACCCACTTTTGAACCAGACTTAGATAAAGCCAAAGCAAGGTTGACTGAAGTGGTCGATTTACCCACCCCACCCTTTGCAGATGTCACGGCGATGATGTTCTTCACCCCCTTCAATGGTGTCGCAACCGTGGTTTCTAACGCAGACGGCTTCACCTTCACTTCAAACTGAAAAGCGCTAACAAGCTGTTGTTCAATCTGAGAGTGAATCCACTGTTCCAATTCAACCGCAAGCTGATTAGCGGCAAAAGGTAAGGTGATAACAAATGATCCACGCGGATCAACCGATACAATATTTTGGTGTAGCGCCCACTCTGGGATGAGGATTGGTGACTCGAACTCATTCAACCATGAACAGAAATCTTGCTTAGAAGTAAAGTTACGCATTGGGACTCCTTTTTTTATTTATGCTATCACCCACGAGATGAAGACTGAACCCCTAAAAAACTAGGGGAATCCTTAGTCTGATACCTTGGCGTATCACACGTTATAAAGTAGTATTACCTCTCAAATTTATACCTATCAAAAAAGCGAATTATTAAGTATGGCAACTGATCCAAGACAACTTTTGGTAACTTGTGCGCTTCCGTACGCTAACGGCTCTATTCACCTTGGCCATATGCTTGAGCATATCCAAGCTGATATCTGGGTTCGATACCAGCGTCTACGTGGCAACACTGTAAACTTCATCTGTGCTGACGATGCTCACGGCACGCCAATTATGCTTAAAGCTCAACAGATGGGTATCACGCCAGAAGAGATGATCGCTGCTGTTAGTGAAGAGCACCAAAAAGACTTCGCTGGCTTTGATATCAGCTTTGATAACTACCACAGCACACACAGCGAAGAGAACCGTGAACTGGCTTCTCACATCTACTTAGAACTTAAAAAGAACGGCTTCATTTCTAGCCGCACTATTTCTCAGCTTTTCGATCCTGAGAAAGAGATGTTCCTACCAGACCGCTTCGTAAAAGGTACTTGCCCTAAGTGTAAGTCAGAAGACCAGTATGGTGATAACTGTGATAACTGTGGTGAGACATACAGCCCAACTGAGCTAATTAACCCTAAATCAGCGGTTTCTGGCGCAACTCCAGTAATGAAAGACTCTGAGCACTTCTTCTTCGACCTACCTCAGTTCGAAAGCATGCTTAAAGAGTGGACTCGTTCTGGCTCTCTACAGAATGAAACTGCAAACAAAATGCAGGAATGGTTTGAGTCTGGTCTGCAACAATGGGATATCTCACGTGATGCACCTTACTTCGGCTTTGAAATCCCAGGCGAAAAAGACAAGTTCTTCTACGTATGGCTAGACGCACCTGTTGGCTACATGGCTTCTTTCAAGAACCTATGTGACAAACGTGACGATCTAAACTTCGATGAATACTGGAAGAAAGACAGCACAACTGAGCTTTACCACTTCATCGGTAAAGACATTGTTTACTTCCACAGCCTATTCTGGCCAGCAATGCTAGACGGCGCAGGTTTCCGTAAGCCAAACAACGTATTCGTACACGGCTACGTAACAGTGAACGGTGCGAAGATGTCTAAGTCGAAAGGCACATTCATCAAAGCAAGCACGTACCTAAACCACCTAGACCCTGAGTGTCTACGTTACTACTACGCTGCGAAACTAAACAACCGCATCGATGACTTAGATCTTAACCTTGAAGACTTCACTCAACGTGTAAACGCTGACGTAGTAAACAAGATTGTTAACCTAGCTTCTCGTAACGCTGGCTTCATTACTAAACGTTTTGAAGGCAAGCTAGCTGCTGAATTTGCAGAGCCTGAGCTATACAACGAATTCGTTGCTGCTGCTGAGCGTATCGGTGAGCTATACGAAACTCGTGAATTCAGCCGTGCTATCCGTGAAATCACTGCACTAGCGGATAAAGCTAACCAGTACATCGACGAAAAAGCACCTTGGGTTCTTGCAAAAGAAGAAGGCAAAGAAGCTGAGCTTCAACAAGTTTCTTCTGTAGGTATTAACCTATTCCGCGTACTGATGGCTTACCTGAAACCAGTGATGCCAGAGCTTGCAGCTCGCACTGAAGCTTTCCTAAACGAAGAGCTAACGTGGGAAGCGATTGCTACTCCGCTAACTGATCACGAGATCACTAAGTTCAAAGCGCTATTCAACCGCATTGACCCTAAGAAAGTGGAAGCAATGGTTGAGTCTTCTAAAGAAGATGCAGCCGCTGAAGCAGCAGCGAAAGAAAAAGCAGAAGCTGAAAAAGAGCAAGCAAGCCAAACTGAGCTAGACAAAGAGCCAATCGCAGACGAGATTGAGTTCGATGCCTTTGCAGCAGTAGACATGCGTATCGCTCGTATCATCTCTTGTGAAGAAGTACCAAAAGCGAACAAACTACTGAAGTTCCAACTAGACATCGGTGGTGAGACTCGCCAAGTATTCTCTGGTATCAAATCAGCATACAAACCTGAAGAGCTAGAAGGCAAGCTAACTGTAATGGTAGCAAACCTAAAACCTCGTAAGATGAAGTTTGGTATGTCTGAAGGCATGATCCTAGCAGCGGGCCCTGGCGGCAGCGACCTATGGATCCTTGAGCCACACGAAGGTGCTCAACCTGGTATGCGTGTAATGTAATTCTGACTCCAGTCAGATAACAAGCACCCATCACTAAATCCCTAATGCATTTTTGACTTGAAAGAGTTAATCAGCATTGGGGATTTTTTATATCTACCGAAAATTAGCGTTCTCTGTTAGAGTCGCCGTCAACTATGCTATGTAGAGTAGAAATTGGTTCGTCGACAAAAATAGGCTAAACCAACACCTCTTTACTCTAAAACCCTTTTTAGGAATCCCCAGTGACTAACAACGAAATCTTGCGTCGTATTCAACACGCACTAAACCTTAAAAATGCACAAATCATCAAAGCTATCGAACAAGCTGATGTGACTGTTGCTCATGACCAAGTGATTAACTGGCTAAAAGATGACAACGACAAGTCATGCTCTAAGATGAAAGATAAAGAGTTAGCGGTATTCCTAAATGGTTTCATCAACCTTAAGCGTGGCAAAAAAGAAGGCGAGCAACCTAAACCTGAAGTTGCACTGACGAACAACATGATCTTCATGAAGCTTCGTATCGCATTGAACATGAAAGCAGAAGATGTTTTGGACGTACTAGAAGTGGTTGGCATTAGCTTGAGCAAGTACGAAATCGGCGCTTACTTCCGCAAGCCAGAAAACAAAAACTACAAAGTGTGTGAAGACCAACTACTTTGCGATTTTCTAAACGGTGTGCAATTTACCAACCGTCCAGACTCAGAAGAGTTTACGGGTTAAGTTACTACTCCTAGATAAATTTTAAGTTGCTACACATAGATAAATTACTCGTCATAGGTAAGTAACTGACCCACTGATAATTTTCTAGTAACGACAGATAAATAAAAAGCGGCGAGATAATTGAATTATCTCGCCGCTTTTTCGTTTTCTTTACGTCACTGACTAAACAGGAACAACAATAGTAAACCTATGGCTTAGCTGTCGTCTTCAGTGAAGTTCGTCGGCAATGTCGTTTTCATTTCATTCCAAACTTGTGCACTTGCGATACCGTAGTTACGAATCACTAATGGCAAAGTTTCGCGCTCGCCACTTTCACAGATAATGAACAACTCTTTATAAAAGTCCATCGCTAAACGTCGTGCTTCTGGGTTAGAGAAGTAGTAGCTACCGATACGGTCATAAAGTTTACGCACACCGTTAAAGATCAGGCCGTAAATCTGGTTGCCTGAGTGGAATGCCAAACGTTGGAAAAGCATGTAATCATAGAAGTTGAAAGTCTTCGCGATTAAGATCGTCTGACGTTTCGCTTCATCTTTTTCTGAATCTTCTTTTACCGCTTGTTTGATCTTGTCAGCGTATGGCGACGATTCTAGGAACTCATCCCAAGTTGGTGCCGCAAGTAGCGCTTCACAAGATTCAATCACGTTACTGATAGTACGCTCTGAAGCTTCTTTGTTTGCTTTGAATGCATAACGCATAAAGATCGGGCTGATATTAGTACGAGCAGCAAGCAGGTCTTCTACCATTTTGCTTGCGTTATCAACGTCCAACGTCATTAGCGTATCAAGGATATGAAGACCTGAGGTTTCCATAAACTGGTTAACTTTAGTTGGTTTGCCATGTTGGATTGTCAACCAACCATCACGAGCAAGACGTTGTAGTACTTCACGAAGCGTAGTACGTGTAACACCAATCAGCTCAGAAAGCTCACGCTCTGCGGGCAAGATAGAACCTGGAGGGAAACGGCCATTCCAAATACTTTCAATGATATACTTCTCTGCAAATCCTGCCGGGCTCTTCGCCTTAATGACCATCTACACTTCAATCCAATTTAATTATTCTGTTCTAATTTACTCATCATACCACTAGTTCACACCTAGCGGAAACACCCTCAAAAATTTTACTCACCCTAAACACCGTTAGAGTTATAACTCTAAAGTTCAGCACACGTTTGCACCTCAGGTTTGTAAAGCAAGCGACTCTAAACCACCATTTAAACAAACCGTTAACATAACAATTTTTCTTTAAAATCAATGGGATTGGTCATATTTTTAAAGCTATTAATTTGCAATATTAAGTTGTAATAATCATATATAAGCCGTCGTTATTCTGTAATTTTCAATCATTTCGCTGAAATATTGATTCTAGTCGGTTTTTATCACATTTTAAGTGGTATGCTTGCGCTACTTTGATCGCGTTTCTCAACAAAAAAGAGGTATTTTTAGGGCTACAGGGCTTTTCCTGTTGACTAAATGTTATCTAAGAGTAAAGTTGCGCTCAAAAATAAGCAGTGCTTGAGTTTCTAAGGGAGTGACTTGGCAAGACCACAGAACATTACATGGAATGTAGTTTTTCTAAGTCACTGTTAGTCATAGTTTTTAACAATTTCTATAGCTCGATTCTCAAAATGTTGTATTGCTTGTCTATTCATAATCAACATAAAAGAGTATTAACATGCCGATGTCTCTCGGAAACGCTTTTATCAAGAACTTCCTTGGTAAAGCTCCTGATTGGTATAAACTTGCCATCATTTCCTTTTTAATCATCAACCCGTTTGTTTTCTTCCTAGTTGACCCATTTGTTGCGGGCTGGCTATTGGTGGTTGAGTTTATTTTCACTCTAGCTATGGCTCTCAAATGCTACCCACTTCAACCGGGTGGTCTATTAGCTATTCAAGCAGTCGCCATTGGCATGACCAAACCAGAAATGGTTTATCACGAGCTGCAAGCAAACCTTCCTGTATTACTCTTGCTCGTATTCATGGTTGCTGGCATTTACTTCATGAAAGAACTGCTTTTGTTCATTTTCACGAAGATCTTGCTTGGCATCCAATCTAAAATTTTACTCTCCGTTGCCTTCTGTGTTGCTGCCGCTTTCTTATCAGCATTCCTAGATGCACTAACAGTAATCGCCGTAGTTATTAGCGTTGCGGTCGGCTTCTACTCTATCTACCACAAGGTTGCATCAGGCAAGGGCACAACGTCTTCGCACGATCATACTCATGATGAAGAGATCTCAGAGCTAACTCGTGATGACCTAGAAAACTACCGTGCTTTCCTACGTTCACTGCTAATGCACGCTGGTGTGGGTACAGCACTGGGTGGTGTAATGACCATGGTAGGTGAACCACAAAACTTGGTAATTGCTAAGCAAGCAGGTTGGGAGTTCGGTGAATTTATCATCCGTATGCTGCCAGTAACACTACCTGTTTTCTTCTGCGGTATTTTAACTTGTGCACTTGTCGAGAAATTCAAAGTGTTTGGTTACGGTGCTCAACTACCAATGAATGTTCGCCAAATCTTAGTTGAGTTTGACAACAAAGAACGTGCAAACCGCACAAAGCAAGACGTAGCAAAACTATGGGTTCAAAGTGCAATCGCAGTTTGGCTTATCGTCGGCCTTGCACTTCACGTTGCTGAAGTAGGTTTGATTGGCCTGTCTGTGATCATCTTAGCTACAGCATTTACGGGTGTTATTGAAGAACACTCTATGGGTAAAGCCTTTGAAGAAGCGCTGCCATTTACTGCACTTCTTGCCGTTTTCTTCGCTGTTGTTGCTGTGATCATCGACCAAGCTCTATTTAAGCCAGTCATCGATGCAGTACTTCACGTTGAAGATAAAGGCGCACAGCTCGCACTCTTCTATATTGCCAACGGTATTTTATCGATGGTTTCAGATAACGTGTTCGTCGGTACGGTTTACATTAACGAAGTGAAAACTGCACTGGTTGAAGGCATCATCACTCGTGATCAGTTCGACCTACTTGCTGTTGCTATCAACACTGGTACTAACCTACCTTCTGTTGCAACGCCAAATGGCCAAGCTGCATTCCTATTCCTATTAACATCAGCACTTGCTCCGTTAATTCGATTGTCTTACGGTCGCATGGTTATCATGGCGCTGCCATACACCATCGTATTGGCACTGGTTGGCCTAGCAGGCATTGTGTTCATCGTAGAGCCAATGACAGCATGGTTCTACGATGCTGGTTGGATCATTCAACGCACTGGTGAAGTCGTCGCTCCAGTTATCTCTGGTGGTCACTAAGCTAAACACTGTGTCGCAAACCACAATAACTATAACTAACTAATCAAAAATATTAGTTGATTAGGAAACTTATCCAAGATAAAAAGCTCTGAGTAATCAGGGCTTTTTTATTTTATAGACGGGATTAAATTCGTGAACTTTTTTGCAATGCTTAAAGACTTCTCTAAGGGACGTTTATCTTGGCTTTTACTGCTGGCTTTTATTGTCTTTTTTGAGGCATGCGCTCTCTTCTTCCAACACGTGATGATGCTTGGCCCTTGCGTAATGTGTATCTATGAGCGCGTTGCTATGCTCGCTATCGGTGTTGCCGCCATGATTGGTGCGATTGCCCCGAATAACCCAATATCACGCTGGTTAGGCCTTGCTAGCTGGGGATTTGGCGCATACAAAGGTTTGATGCTTGCTTTAGAGCACGTCGATTACCAGTTCAATCCGTCCCCTTTCGCAACCTGCGACTTATTCGTAACCTTCCCTAGCTGGGCGCCTTTAAACCAATGGGCTCCGTGGATGTTTGAGGCTTACGGCGATTGCAGCAAGGTTGTGTGGCAGTTCTTCGATCTTTCTATGCCTCAGTGGCTAGTAATTATCTTTGCAGGTAACTTGGTTGCTTTCGGTTTTGTGGTTATTTCTCAATTCGTTAAATCAAAGAATGACTAACAATTAACTCATCATGTCCAGAAACGAAAAAGTCGACCCAAAGGTCGACTTTTTTATTACTTAAACTTTTTATCACTTAAGAAAGTCTGTTACTCACTCAAGCTAAGTTGCTCAACAAGCCGTGACTAGCTGTTTTTACCGCAGCATTGTTTAAACTTCTTGCCGCTTTCACAAGGGCAAAGGTCGTTTCGACCAATGTCTTTAAACGGGTTCACGCTCTGGGACTTATTACCCCACATAGCTTCATCCGCTGCCATTGCCACTTCTGAGATCATCAGATCGACTTGACCCACTAAATCGGCAAGCGATGGCGGGTTAGTAAGTCCTGCAGCGATCATTTGTTGTTGAGTTTGCTCTTCATCAATCGCAAGCATCAAGGTGGTTAAGAGCGCTTGCAACATGCGCAGAGTACCATCCGCGACTGTCACGCTCTGCCACTGCTCTTCCACTGTTGGCCAAACCATCATGAAGCCTTCAGAAAAATCAGCGAACTGTTCGTTAAAGTCACCTTCAGCCAGTACGTCTGTTAATAGGTATTCATTACGCTGAATCAGGTTGTGCTGGCGATTAATCTGTTCTGTCACCGTTGTTACCAGCTCTTTACCCGCTTCAGGCGCAACGATAACCAGCCACTCTTCTGGATCGAGTGGTTTGGTCGCTAAGTTAGAGGCAAGGATTGCACCTTCCATAAACTGCGGAGTAATGTCAGTGATTGATTCTGGTAGGCTTAATAATTGATATGTCATGAAAGCTCTGGATATTGGGCATTTTCGATATTATAACGCCATCCTCCCAAAGATGTCGCTATTAAGAGACGAAACCATTATTAAGACATGCACCACACTCATAGTGACAATTCTGTAAGCACACCGTACAATCACGCCTCGAATTTTTCGGTTCATTCAGTTTTGGTAAAGCAACATGCGCGTAATACTTGGCCCTATGGAGGGCGTTCTAGACCACCTAATGCGTGAAATTCTCACAGAGATTAATGATTACGATCTCTGTGTGACAGAGTTTGTGCGCGTCGTAGATCAACTTCTTCCCCCGCATGTGTTCCACCGTATTTGCCCTGAGCTACATCAAGGCTCTCAGACCATGGCTGGTGTGCCAATCCATCTCCAACTTCTAGGGCAACACCCAAATTGGATGGCCGAGAATGCTTTTCAAGCTGCTAGTTTAGGCGCGAAAGGGATCGATCTTAATTTTGGTTGCCCAGCAAAAGCGGTCAACAAAAGTAATGGTGGCGCTTCATTGCTAAAAGAGCCAGAGCTCATCTATCAAGTGGTGAACGCCTGTCGAGAAGCGGTACCGGCACACATTCCTGTGTCCGCAAAGATTCGATTAGGTTGGGAGCATCCGGAAGAGTGCTTTGAAATCGTCGATGCCATCGAACAAGCCAAAGCTGACGAACTCACCGTGCATGCAAGAACCAAAGTTGGCGGCTATAAAGCCAGCGAAATCAAATGGGACTTCATCAATCAAATAAGAGAAAAAACATCTCTGCCGTTGATTGCTAATGGGGAGATCTGGAACTATCAAGATGGTCAAGATTGCATAGAAGCAACAGGCGTCGATTCATTAATGGTCTGCCGTGGTGCTTTCAATATTCCAAACCTTGGTAACGTCGTTAAGCACAACCACCAGAAAATGCCGTGGGATAAAGTCATTGAACTTTTGCTGCGCTATTCAGAGTTTCAAATTAAAGGGGACAAAGGCATGTACTACCCCAATAGAGTGAAGCAGTGGTTTGTTTATCTAAGTAAAGGCTACCCTGAAGCGAACGAACTGTTTAAAGAAATTCGTACTTTCAAAAAGGCGCCACCGATTGTAGAACGCCTTCAGCGTTATCAAGAAGAACGCCGCCAACCTGTTTAAGATTATGTTTAGGGTTAAATACCCAACGCTACAAACGTGTTTACCGGTGCAAATAAGCTTTGCTTGGTAGACACGTTCGCTCTTCCCTCTTTCATTCTCATTTTCATTTTCATACAAAGCATCGATTCAATAACGTGGTTAAAATTTAAGACGGTCTTTGCCCGTCGTCTTAGCCACGTACAGCTTTTCATCGGCGTACTTAAATATCTCATCGAAGTTAAGTTTACTTTGCTCAGTTTCAACAATGCAGACACCGCCAGACACCGTAAATCCATTTGGAATAATGTCGGCTGAAGTGGAACAAATCGCATTCTTCACTCGCTCTAATGTTCTCATCAAAGTTTCACGATCTTCGCCTTTCATATAAACGACAAACTCTTCACCGCCAAACCGTGCTGCAACGTCACTGCTTCGAATACTGTTGCTGATCTGACGCGACATATAACGAATCACATCATCCCCCTTATCGTGGCCGTAGGTGTCGTTAATTGACTTAAAATCATCAATATCGAAGACGGTTAATGCAAACAGTTGATCGTGCTCTACACTGCGCCAGAACGCTTCTAAGCCACGACGATTCAATAACCCTGTCATAGGGTCTTTGGCTGCGAGATCTTTGAAGTAACCACGTTCAATATTGGAATTGACGTAGAAGAAGATGGTTACTGAGAACAGATACACAATGATGGCAACAATAAGGCTGTCTTTCTCGTAGACGAAAAAGTGCTCAACCTCTTTCGCGATGTCTAATTTGTAATACATCGCATGGTGAGACGAGACACCATCCAGTTTGATCTCGTGATAAAAAGCAGCAGAATCTACCGGAGTCGCTAAAGTGGTATCAATGATATCGATCCGACCTGCAAGATGCTCATTCGAGTTTGCGAGCAGCTTGTCAGCATTAATATCCACCGACAGCATCCCTTGGTGAACGCCTTTATGGAATACAGGGATCGTCATACTGATTATACGGTCAAGGGAATCAAAACGATAACCAGGGCCTGAAAGGGTGAGTTGGTCAGGGTTGTTGGCAGTTTTCTGCCAATAAGGACGACTCTTTATGGTCGAGAGTAACTCTTTGCTCAGCCCTTTGGCAAAACCTTCAGGTGAAGAGATCACATAGCCGCTCGTATCAATAAAGTGCACGCCGGCATGGTATTCATCAAGCTGGGATAAAAATGAAAGAATAGGAGCTAACGCTATTTTTTCTGACGCGCTCTTATAACTATCACTGCTTTCAGAACAAAGAGACTCTTGACCGATTAGCATATAGTCGATATCGACAGAGGGAATGTCTGAGGTTTTACCGTCGGCAAGTAGCAATACATCAATAAGCCAAATTTGGCAAAGACCATCCACAACTTGTTTGTTGTGCTCAAGAAAGAGAGGGCTTCCTGATTTGTAGTAGTTGGAGAAGCTGTAGTCTAAGGCTGTCACCACCTTTGTGGTTCGTTTGAACACCTCTTCAATACGCTGGAATTCACTGCCAATGTCTTTCTTCACCAAATCAAAATGATTCTTTCCTATTAGGCCAAGTAACATTGCGGCGATCACAGCGGGAAACCCGAAGACAAAGGTTAGGCTAAAGTGCCTATTTACTTTCATATAATGTGCTCTTAGCGTTCAGCTATTTTCATTTTCCCCGTTAATATTATTACATTAATCGGCAATTCGCTCGACGTAAAATAATGTAAATTGATATTAACGACACACCTAACGGTCAAATAACCGCTTACAAATGAATAAAATAGAGAAGCGCCAACATATAGAGCAGGTGAGTTTGTTATCTGAGCCCATTTCAATGCTGTTAATAATATGACTTATGGCCTATTAGCTCACCTAACACCAAACTCAATTCACCGGCTAATGACCGCACGCTCAATCACAGATTGAGGCACTGTCACGCCAAGCTCACGAGCAGCATCTAGGTTGACCACCAGCTGAGAACTCTGCGCAGTTTTGACACTCAACTTCCCGGGCTTCTGTCCTTCCAGAATGGCTGCGACATAATCCGCGGTCTGAACCCCAACATCATAATAATCTAGACCTAAACCAGCAATCGCTCCCTTTCCGACATAAGATGTGGCGCCTGCGACGACTGGCGTATCTGCATGGTTAGCCGCTTTGATAAGACCCTCCATGCCGCTTGCAACCGTATTATCGGTCAAGGCATAGATAACATCGGACTTCTTAGCAATGGATTCTGCTTTTGCTTCGACATCGTCAACAGTCAGCGCTTTTTCGGTGTGAAGTGTATAACCGAAATCTCGAGTTGCCTTTCTCAATAACCCAACTAACGCAACGGCATTTGCTTCTGCTGGGTTGTAAACTACACCGATTGAATTAGCTTCAGGGAGCAGTTCTTTGATTAATGACACATGCTGAGTGATCGGAGATAAGTCAGAAAGCCCCGTGACATTACGCCCCGGCTTTTCTAATTGTTTAACGAGCCTAGCGCCGATAGGATCCGTAACCGCGGTAAACACGATAGGAATCGAGCGAGTCGCCGACACTAAGGCTTGTGAAGTCGGTGTCGCGATACCAACAAGTACATGTGGATTTTCACTGACGAGCTCTCTGGCAATCTTGGCTGCCTGAGCCGGGTTACCATTCGCCATTTCATAGGAGAATTCTAAGTTCTTACCGGGTTCATAACCATTGGCTCTCAATCCTTCAAGAAGCCCTAAACGTGTCGCATTCAGATCTGGATGGTCAACAACTTGTGAAACCGACACTTTGGCAACGTTTGCCATTGCATTGCCAGTCCATAGCAACATCAAGCAACTTAAAACCGCTGCCAATACCTTTCTTACAGAACTCATTATCGCTCCCTGAATCAAGCTCTACCCGTCATTACTCGCTCAAAGAGAACAACATCAAAATCACTATTGACATTATTACCAGTAACCATTGATAACTTGAAGTGATATTTAACAAAAATACAACAAGGCTCGAGTTATGTGAGAAAGGTTATATTGACTTCGGAGGAAGGTAAGAAACCAAGTGAATAAGGACAGGTAAGCTAAACGGAAAGTAAGCGAGGTAACAAAAAGAGGAGCAAATCTGAGAACAAGCTATAGAAGATGAATAGTTGTTCTCAGACAAGAGGGAGAGCTGGGATTCTTTAGAACCAACGCTCCATTGAGGATTTATCTAACTGACGAAAGGCACGATTTAAAATGATTGCCAATTCTTTATAGCGAGGGCGCGGCTTCATAGGCTCTAACGCAAAACCCGTTTCAGTGATCTTTTCATGCAGTTCGCGGTACCACGATACTAGCGCCGGCGGAAGTTGTGTATTTGAGCGATTGCCCAACCACCACATACCTTGTAGCGGCAAGCTGATCGCAAACAAAGCCATAACCACAGCCTGTGGCATCGCTTGGTAATTATTAAAGACCATTTGTGTAAGAACACTGATAGCGGCAATCGCAGGCATCACTTTCACGCCAAAACGGGTCGCTTTAATAATGCGTTGTTCTGGGAAGATCGCGTTTAACTCTTTTCGGACGGGCCAGAGATCCATGTACTTTTGGCCATCTTTTAAACTACTAGCTAAACCAACTCTATTGCTCATATGAGTCTCCCATTAAAAAAAAGTTGAAATCATCAACTAAAAACACAAAAATTTGACGAAAAATAATATTCTTTCAAATTTTTTTGTTATATTTGCACAATATCGCTATTATTTGCAGACCTCAATCTCATTGTTGCCCTTATTTACAATTTAAGCAACTTTGAGAAGACTTCTGCAAGGAATGCACAAGCCTCTTTTTGATAAAGAGCGCTTTCACTTTATACGGAAATTAACGTTTTTTTGACCAAGGTTAGTACGCAAGCCTATGTGCTTCGACTATTCTTGAGATTAATTTTCATCCTTAACTGATTTCGATCAGAAAAATAAACAGGTAGTCATTAATGTCTAAGCTAGTTTTAGTTTTAAACTGTGGTAGTTCTTCTCTTAAATTCGCTGTTGTTGATGCAGAAACAGGTGCAGAGCACCTAACTGGTCTTGCTGAGTGTCTAGGTCTTCCAGAAGCTCGTATGAAGTGGAAACTTGATGGCAAGCATGAAGCACAACTAGGCGCGGGCGCAGCTCACGTAGAAGCACTATCTTTCATGGTAGAAACTATTCTTGCTTCTAAGCCTGAGCTTAAAGCTAACCTTGGCGCTATCGGTCACCGTATCGTACACGGTGGCGAGCAGTTCACTTCTTCTGCACTTATCACTGATGAAGTTCTTAAGGGTATTCAAGACGCTGCGACTTTCGCACCTCTTCACAACCCTGCTCACCTTATCGGTATCGAAGCGGCTCAACAGAACTTCCCTGGTCTACAAAACGTTGCTGTTTTTGACACTGCGTTCCACCAAACAATGCCTTCTGAGTCTTACCTATACGCTCTACCGTACAACCTGTACAAAGAGCACGGCATCCGTCGTTACGGCATGCACGGTACTTCTCACCTATTCATCACTCGTGAAGTTGCAGGCCTACTAAACAAGCCAGTTGAAGAAGTTAACATCATCAACTGTCACCTAGGTAACGGCGCTTCTGTATGTGCAATCAAGAACGGTAAATCTGTAGACACTTCTATGGGTCTTACTCCTCTTGAAGGTCTTGTAATGGGTACTCGTTGTGGTGACCTAGACCCTGCAATCATCTTCCACCTACACGACGCACTTGGTTACTCTGTTGAAGAAATCAACAACATGCTAACTAAAGAGTCTGGTCTTGCTGGTCTAACTGAAGTGACTTCTGACTGTCGTTTCGTTGAAGACAACTACGGTGAGAAAGAAGAAGCAACTCGTGCAATGGACGTGTTCTGTCACCGTCTAGCTAAGTACGTAGCTGGTTACACTGCGACTCTAGAAGGTCGTCTAGACGCAATCACTTTCACTGGCGGCATCGGCGAAAACTCTGGCCCAATCCGTGAAATGGTTCTAAACCGCCTAGGCATCTTCGGCATCGAAGTTGACGGTGAAGCTAACCTTAAAGCTCGTTTCGGCGGCGAAGGTACTATCACTACAGCTAACAGCCGTATCCCTGCAATGGTTATCTCTACTAACGAAGAGCTAGTAATTGCTGAAGACACTGCGAAACTAGCAGGTCTTTAATTGATTTTCCTGACTAGCTTCACTCGAAGCTAGTCAGTTTTTCATATCAAGAAAATGGGGCTCAACTTCTATTCCTACCCCAATTTTAATATCGGTGGGAATAGCAGTTGAGCTTTTTTATTTCCAATAGTTAAAGGTGTTCGTCAATGTCCCGTACTATTATGCTTATCCCTACAAGCGCTGGTGTTGGTCTTACTAGTGTTAGCATGGGTGTTCTTCGCGCTATGGAGCGTAAAGGCGTAAGTGTTTCTTTCTACAAGCCAATCGCTCAGCCTCGTAGCGGTGGTAACCAACCAGATCTAACGTCTACTATCATCAGCGCAAACAGCGACATTAAGATTGGTGAGCCAATCGCAATGACTAAAGCTGAAGCTTTGATCGGTAGTGAAAAAATGGACGAGCTTCTTGAGTCAGTTGTTGAGCAATACAACAAGATCAACAAAGACGCAGAAGTAACGCTAATCGAAGGTCTAGTACCTACTCGTAAGCACCCATTTGCTAACCAAGTGAACGCGGAAATCGCAAAAACACTTGGCGCGGAGATCGTATTCGTTGCGACTCCTGGTACTGACAACCCTACGCAGCTTAAAGAGCGTATCGAAGTAGCATGTTCTAACTTCGGCGGTACTAAGAACAAAAACATCAAAGGCGTAATCATCAACAAGCTTAACGCTCCTGTTGATGAAGCTGGCCGTACTCGCCCTGACCTATCTGAAATCTTTGATGATGCAGACAGCGCTCAGCAAGCGAACCTTGAAGTAATGCAAATCTTCAACTCTAGCCCTATCCGTGTTCTTGGCTGCGTGCCATGGAGCATCGATCTAATCGCAACTCGTGCGGTTGATATGGCTAAGCACCTTAACGCTGAAATCGTTAACGAAGGTGAAATCTCAACTCGTCGTATTAAGAGCATCACTTTCTGTGCACGTTCTCTACCGCACATGATTGAGCACTTCAAACCAGGCTCACTGCTAGTAACTTCTGCAGACCGTCCTGACGTTATCGTTGCTGCGGCTCTTGCTGCGAAAAACGGTGTTGAGATTGGCGCAATCCTGCTTACTGGCGGTTACGACATTCCAGAAAGCATTGCAAACCTTTGTGCACCAGCATTCGCTTCAGGTCTACCGATCTTCAAGGCTCAAGGTAACACTTGGCAGACATCTCTAAACCTACAGAGCTTCAACCTAGAAGTTCCTGCAGACGATAAAGAGCGTATCGAGTTCGTTAACGATCACGTTGCAAGCCACATTGATGGCCCTTGGATTGATTCTCTATCTGAAGGTACTCAAGGCATCCGTCGTCTAAGCCCACCAGCATTCCGTTACCAGCTAACTGAATTTGCTCGTAAAGCGGCTAAGCGCATCGTTCTTCCTGAAGGTGATGAGCCACGTACAGTTAAAGCTGCGGCTATCTGTGCTGAGCGCGGTATCGCAACGTGTGTACTTCTAGGTAACCCTGAAGAAATCCGTCGCGTTGCAGCGCAGCAAGGTGTTGAGCTTGGCGCTGGCGTTGAGATCATCGATTCTGCATCAGTTCGCGAAAACTACGTAGCTCGTCTAGTAGAACTTCGTGGCGCTAAAGGTATGACTGAAGTTGTTGCTCGTGAGAAGCTAGAAGATTCAGTATTCCTAGGTACTATGATGCTTGAAGCTGGCGAAGTTGACGGCCTAGTTTCTGGTGCTGTTCACACAACGGCGAACACTATCGTTCCTCCGTTCCAGATCATCAAGACTGCTCCTGATGCTTCTATCGTATCTTCGATCTTCTTCATGCTTCTGCCTGATCAAGTTCTTGTATACGGTGACTGTGCGATCAACCCAGATCCAACAGCTGAACAGCTTGCTGAAATCGCTATCCAATCTGCAGATTCTGCTGCGGCATTCGGTATCGACCCACGCGTTGCTATGATCTCTTACTCTACTGGTGAATCTGGTAAGGGTGCAGACGTAGATAAAGTACGTGAAGCAACGAAACTTGCTCAAGAGAAGCGTCCTGATCTAGTGATCGACGGTCCTCTACAGTACGATGCAGCAATCATGGAAAACGTAGCCGCTTCTAAAGCGCCTAACTCTCCAGTTGCAGGTAAAGCGACAGTATTCGTATTCCCAGACTTAAACACGGGTAACACGACTTACAAAGCTGTACAGCGTTCAGCAGATCTAGTATCTATCGGTCCAATGCTTCAAGGTATGCGCAAGCCAGTAAATGACTTGTCTCGTGGCGCTCTAGTAGACGATATCGTTTACACAGTAGCTCTAACGGCTATCCAAGCAGACCAAGCTGCGCAAGCTGAAGAAAAAGTAGTTAACTAATTTTCTTTTTCAGAAAGCAAAAACCCTAGATGTTTATCTAGGGTTTTTTTACGCCTGAAGAAAAGCGGATTAATTAATGATTCTAACCACGTCCGTGAGGCGAATCTAAATCCAGATCAGGCCCTTTAGGCACCACTTGAGTCGGGTTGATGCCCGTATGGCTGTAATAGTAGTGGCGCTTGATGTGGTAGAAATCCGTCGTCTCTTTAATACCCTCTATTTGATAGAGCTCTTTTAGATAACCTTGGATATGTTTGTAATCCGCAATTCGTTGCTTGTTACACTTGAAGTGACCCACATACACAGCATCGAATCGAACCAAGGTCGTGAACAACCGCCAATCCGCTTCAGTAATCTGCTCTCCCGCTAAATAACGTTTCTCACTAAGATGCGCATCCACTTTATCTAACGCTTCAAATAACGCTTCATACGCCTCTTCGTAGGCTTCTTGTGTTGTCGCAAAGCCGGTTCGGTATACGCCGTTGTTGATGTTTGGGTAGATATAATCATTCCACTCATCAATCTTCTTGGACAACTCCCACGGGTAGTAATCATCGGTGTTACCCGTTAGCTCGTTAAACTCTGAGTTAAACATGCGAATGATTTCAGACGACTCGTTACTCACAATGGTGTTGGTTTTCTTATCCCACAGCACAGGTACCGTTACTCTACCCGAGTAGTCAGGCTTGGCTTGAGTGTAGATTTGGTGCATGCGGGTATGGCCAAATAGAGGTTCAGGTAACCCCATTTGCCAACCTTCACTCATCATGTCTGGGCAAACAACCGTCACGTCAATGTGATCGGTTAGGTCTTTCAGCTCACGGAAGATAAGGGTTCGGTGCGCCCAAGGGCAAGCCAATGATACGTATAAGTGATAACGGCCGCTTTCAGGCTCAAACTGCGCGCCCGGTTTGTTCTCTATCCAGTGACGAAAGCCCGCATCTTCACGAACAAACTTACCACCGCTTTCTTTGGTGTCGTACCACACATCGTGCCAAACACCTTCAACTAACTTACCCATATCCAAACCTCTGTCATCGAAACTTTTCTCTAGTATAAAAAAAGCCAACTTTTTCAAAACTAGAAGAAGTTGGCTTAGTTGTTCGAATATTTTGATGAAGCTTGTTGAGCGAACCAATAAGCCTAAGACAAAAAAAGCGCGACTCTAATAACTAGTCGCGCTTAAGCCTGTCACAGGCTGAACCGTTTTAAATTGGCCCTAGACTTGTACGTGCAAGCAAGATACTGCGTGCACATCATCGCCTTGAATCGTTGGCTTAGTTTGCGCACACGCTTCTGTCGCTTGTGGACAACGAGTACGGAAAACACATCCTGATGGTGGGTTGATTGGCGATGGTAGGTCACCTTCCAGCATCTGGATAGTTTTACTACGCTCTAAGCGAGGATCTGGAATAGGAACCGCAGACATCAACGCCTTGGTGTACGGGTGCTTTGGATCAGAGAATAGTGCATCTGACTCACCCAGCTCAACCGCATTACCTAGGTACATTACCAATACACGGTCTGAGATGTGCTTAACCACTGACAAATCGTGCGCGATAAATACCAGCGAAAGACCTAGCTCTTTTTGCAGTTCTTTCAAAAGGTTAACAACTTGAGCTTGGATAGATACGTCAAGTGCCGAAACAGGTTCGTCACAAATGATCATCTTAGGTTTCAAGATAAGTGCACGTGCAATACCAATACGCTGACACTGACCACCAGAGAATTCATGTGGGTAACGGTTGATTACGTTTGGTAGTAGACCAACCTTTGCCATCATCTCTTTAACTCTGTCCTTCACTTCTTGTTTAGAAAGTTCAGGGAAGAAAGTCTCTAGAGGCTCAGCAATGATATCGCCTACTGACATACGTGGGTTAAGCGACGCTAGCGGGTCTTGGAAGATCATCTGAATCTCTTTACGAGTCTCACGACGCTTCACTTCCTGCATCTTAGTTAGGTCTTGACCTAACCACATCACTTGACCTTCAGTCGCTTCAACCAAGCCGATAATCGCACGGGCAAAAGTTGATTTACCACAACCAGACTCACCCACTACGCCTAGTGTTTCGCCTTCGTAAAGGTGAACATCAACCCCATCAACCGCTTTAAGGTTTGATGGTTTTGCCCAAGGCCAAGCAGACTTCGCTGCAATGCTAAAGTGAACTTTCAGGTCTTTAATATCTAATAGTAATTCTTTACTCATTTTGTCCAAGTCTCCCAGTCTGAAAAACAAGCACGCTGACGGTCTTTAGCAAATGGCTGCAAAATCGGTGCTTCTTGCTTACAACGGTCCATTACACGGTGACAACGGTCTTGGTAAGGACAACCTGTTGGTAGGCGAAGTAAGTTAGGTGGGTTACCTGGAATCGTCGGTAGAATTTCACCTTCGGTATCCAAACGAGGAATCGCTTTAAGCAGGCCTTCCGCGTATGGGTGGCTTGGCTCGTAGAAGATTTCATCAACCGTGCCGTACTCCATTGTACGACCCGCGTACATCACAAGTACTTTGTCACAAGAACCAGCAACAACACCCAAGTCATGGGTGATCATAATGATTGCTGTATTGAACTCATCTTTTAGTTCGTTCAGCAATTCCATGATTTGCGCTTGAATGGTTACATCCAGTGCCGTTGTTGGTTCATCAGCGATAAGCAATTTAGGACGACACAGCAGTGCCATTGCGATCATCACACGCTGACGCATACCGCCCGAAAACTCGTGCGGGTACATAGTGATACGCTTGCGTGCTTCAGGGATTTTCACCGCTTCAAGCATGCGTACTGATTCTTCAAACGCTTCTGCTTTACCCATGCCTTTATGCAGCATAAGTACTTCCATCAGCTGATCACTTACTTTCATGTAAGGGTTCAGTGAGGTCATTGGGTCTTGGAAGATCATCGCGATCTGTTCAGCACGAACCTTGTTCAGTGCTTTTTCAGGCAGGTTGAGAATTTCATTGCCTTCAAACTTTGCACTGCCTGAGATGATGCCGTTCTTAGCCAGCAGCCCCATCAGTGCAAATACCGTTTGTGATTTACCTGAACCCGACTCACCAACAATACCCAGCGTTTCGCCTTGGTTAAGTGAGAAGTTCAAGTCGTTTACTGCGGTTACGATACCATCTTGTGTGGTAAATTCGACGCGCAGATCTTTGACATCTAATAAGCTCATTATTGCTTCCTTAATCTTTTATAGCTTTTAATTGCTATTTCGTTATCTGTCTTTTGGATCAAGCGCGTCGCGCAGACCATCACCTACGTAGTTAAAGCAGAACAGCGTAACTACCATGAATGCCGCAGGGAATGTCAATTGCCAGATTGCAACTTCCATTGTTTGCGAACCTTCTTGAAGCAATGCGCCCCAGCTTGTCATAGGCTCTTGAACACCAAGACCAAGGAAAGATAAGAATGATTCTGTAAGGATCATGCTTGGAATAAGCAACGTAGAGTAAACCGCTACGATACCCAGTACGTTCGGTACGATGTGACGTGTAATGATCTTCCATTTGCTTACACCACATACGTGTGCAGCTTCAATGAACTCTTTACTACGTAGGCTCAACGTTTGACCACGTACAATACGCGCCATATCTAGCCAAGCAATCGCACCAATAGCAACGAAGATTAGGACGATGTTACGACCAAAGAACGTTACCAGCACGATTACTAGGAACATGAATGGCACTGCGTACAAGATCTCTAGGATACGCATCATCACTCGGTCAGTACGACCGCCGATGAAGCCTGAAGCTGCACCGTAAAGCGTACCAATCAGTACCGCTACGAAGGCACCCATCACACCAACCATCAATGAGATGCGGCCACCGACAAGAGTACGAACGTACAAATCACGACCTAAGCTATCTGTACCAAACCAGTGATCCGCATTCGGACCAACGTGCATTGCGTACCAGTCAGTATCATCATAAGTGTACTGAGCCAGCATTGGTAAGAAGATAACTGCCAGTACCATAAGCGTAAGAATGAACAGACTCACCATCGCAGCTTTGTTTCGCATGAAACGAATGCGCGCGTCCTGCCACAAACTACGACCTTCAATCTCTAAGCTCTCAGAGAACTTTTCGATCGCTTCTAAATTTTCTTTTTTCTTCAACATAACCATGCGTCCCTGTTAGTAGCGAATTTTCGGGTCAATAAGCGCTAGCAAAATATCAACGATTGCGTTGAACAAGATGAATAGGAAACCAATCAAGATGGTTACACCCATTACTAGCGAGTAGTCACGGTTAAACGCGGCGTTAACAAACAGCTTACCGATACCTGGTAGGCCGAAGATGGTTTCAACAACAACTGAACCTGTGATGATACCTACGAACGCAGGTCCCATGTAAGAAACAACAGGTAGCATTGCTGGCTTAAGTGCATGTTTTAGAATGATATAACGGTAGCTTAGACCTTTTGCACGCGCAGTTCGGATAAAGTTACTGTTTAGCGTTTCAATCATGCTACCGCGAGTAATACGAGCAAAGGTTGCTACGTAAAGAAGAGACATCGCGATAACAGGCAGCACGATGTACATGAATGTACCGCCATGCCAACCACCTGCTGGGAATATGTTCCAGTGCAGGGAGAAAAGGTAAATAAGCGCCGGTGCCAACACGAAAGATGGCATTACCACCCCGAGCATGGCGGTCGACATTATGGTGTAGTCGACCCAGGTGTTGTGCTTCAAGGCAGCAATCGTCCCGACAGTGACCCCCATCAATAGTGTGAAGATAAAGGCAACGAAACCTACCTTCGCAGATACTGGAAGTGCAACCGCGATCAGCTCATTTACTGTGTAATCTTGGTACTTAAACGAGGGGCCGAAGTCACCTTGTAAGATATTTGTCAAATACGTGGTGTATTGTTCAAATACTGGTTTATCTAAGCCGTATTTAGCTTCGATGTTAGCCATAACTTCTGGCGGTAATGGACGTTCGCTTGAAAACGGGTTACCCGGTGCGAAACGCATGAGAAAGAAAGATATAGTGATCAACACCAACATGGTTGGAATCGCTTCAAATATCCGTTTCATAATGAATTTAAGCATAAACTCACTCTTTCAGTCTGTGACAATTAAAATTAGAAAGACGCTACATGCGCGCCCTGCGCATGTAGTGCCTGTATCGTTATAGTTATATTAACTTTTTAGAATCGAAGCTTATTATTGAGCTTTGATGTATAGGTCTTTCGAGAAGATCTTGTCTTCCGCGTTGTTGATTGGGAAACCACCAACATGCGGGTTAAGTAGACGAGATTTAACGTATTGGTAGATAGGAGCGATTGGCATGTCGTTTGCCATTAGCGCCTCAGCTTCTAGGTAAAGTGCTTTACGCTCTTCTTCTGAAGTTGAGTTAAGTGCTTTATCGATGATCTGGTCGTAAGCCGCGCTGTCGTAGTGAACACCACCGGTAGTGTTGTTACTCTTCATTAGCGTTAGGAACGAAGACGCTTCATTGTAGTCACCACACCAACCAGCACGTGCTACTTCGAAGTCACCAGAATCTTTAGAAGATAGGTACGTTTTCCACTCTTGGTTCTCAAGTGTTACAGAAAGACCCAGTGTTTTCTTCCACATAGAACCTAGCGCTACAGCAATCTTCTTGTGGTTCTCTGAAGTGTTGTAAAGCAGGTTGAATTTAAGTGGGTTGTCTTTACCGTAACCCGCTTCTTCAAGAAGACGTTCCGCTTCTGCGTTACGCTCTTTCTGAGACATCTTGCCGTAAGCAGGTAGCTCAGGATCGAAGCCAGCTGTGATTTCAGGCGTTAGGAAATACGCAGGTTTTTGACCTTGCGCTAGGATAGCACCTGTTACGATATCACGGTCGATCGCGTAAGAGATTGCTTGACGAACACGAACATCATCAAATGGTGCTTTCTTCGTATTGAAGATGTAGTAGTAAGTACATAGGTTACCCGCTACAGATACATCTTCTGCGTACTCTTTTTGAAGACGCTTGAAGTGCTCAGTTGGAAGTTCGTTTGTGAAATCGATTTCACCAGATAGGAAACGGTTCATTTCCGCTACTTGGTTTTCGATTGGTAGGAACGTTACTTTGTTAAGAACTGTTTTATCGTTGTCCCAGTACTGTTCGTTACGCTTGAGTACTAGACGCTCGTTAACAACCCATTTATCAACAGAGAATGCACCGTTGCCAACAAAGTGCTCTGGCTTAGTCCACTGGTCACCGTATTTTTCAACAGTTGCCTGGTGTACTGGCTTCATTGTTGTGTGGCCCATCATCATTACGAAGTATGGTACCGCTGTTTCTAATTCAACAACTAGAGTGTTTGCATCCACTGCTTTAACGCCTAGTTCACTCTTGTCTTTCTTACCCGCTACGATATCTTTCGCATTCGCCATCTTGGTGTATTCCATGTACCAAGCGTATGGAGAAGCCGTTGCAGGATCAACTGCACGTTGCCAGCTGTATACAAAATCTTGAGCTGTTACAGGATCGCCGTTAGACCATTTTGCGTCTTTGCGTAGGTGGAAAGTGAATGTTTTGTTGTCTGTCGTTTCCCAGCTTTCCGCAACACCAGGGATAGTGTTGCCGTCGCCGTCTTGGTTCACTAGACCTTCTAGAAGATCACGAATTACGTGAGATTCTGGTACACCTTGAGATTTGTGTGGGTCGATAGTTGCAACTTCAGTACCGTTACCGCGAACAAGTTCCTGAACTTTTGCCAGTTCTGTGCCTGCTGGAACTTCAGCAGCGATAGAAAGAGTAGAAGAGGCAGCCACTGCCAAACCAGCACCTAGAAGAAGGGCCTGAGTGATTTTATTCTTGTACATTTAATAAACTCCAAGTTTTATGTATTGCATCCATGACTTCTTTGCTTGGTTCACTGAACGGCAGTGATTTAGATTTATTTAGCTCAAAATTTAAGCATAAAAATCTAAAACCTTACAAAGATTGAGGCACACACTATCAACCATTGAAGTAATTTGCCATAAACAAGTCGCAAAAAATCGGATAATTCTCCGAATTACTCAAGGTAACAGTGTAAATCTCTAATAAAAACCTAATAAATAGTGAGTTACACATAGGGATTAATTAAAAAACAGCCTTTAGTGTTGATGTATCTGTATTGATACTTTTTTTAGCATCTTATGCTAGAACACTGAGCGCAAATTAACATTAATGCCACATGAAATCTAATTGCACATCACATATCCCCTAAATAGACTCCACTATTTGTGAGGATTATCACTTTATACAAAACAGCATAATGCACTGCACCAAAACAGATTTAGAAATGCACCAAGACAGGCAAAATCACGTACCGAATTTATATGCAACTTGAATGATTAACCATTTATTAATACACTACTTATTTATAAATCGCTTTGTAGCACGTACAAAAAACCGACTTTAATAGTCGGCTTTTAATATTCGTTCTGAAGGTGAGTAACCTTGGGTGATTATTTTTCCCAACGCTCTGCAGCTTTCGCGTCTGAGTCTCGAGAGTCAACCCAACGAGTTGCTTCAGTGGTGCGTTCCTTCTTCCAAAACGGCGCTTTGGTTTTTAGGAAATCCATAACAAACTCACACGCTTCGAAGGCAGCGCCACGATGCGCACTGGAGACACCAACGTAAACAATCTGGTCACCGATATCTAGGTCACCAACACGATGGATAACTCGCATCTTTTGGATTGGCCAGCGTGCCTCAGCTTGATCACAGATCTCGCTCAGTGATTTTTCTGTCATACCCGGATAGTGCTCCAGAGACAAACCAATCACATTGTCGCCAAGGTTCATGTCGCGAACTTTACCAACGAACGTCACAATCGCTCCGGCAGCTGTACCTTGAGCCAAGTAGTCGTATTCGTCGCCTACCGAGAAGTCCTCAGCTGTCACTAATACTCTTGGATCCATGCTTAGCCTCCAGTCACTGGTGGGAAGAAAGCCACTTCGTCGCCGTCTTTCACTTCAGCTGTCAGAGGTACGATTGATTGGTTAAGTGCAGCCAGAAGCTTCCCCTCTTCCAATGCGATATCCCATTTGCCTTCTTGTGTCACAAGATGACTACGAATCGCTTCAATCGTCTTAAATTGTGCATCAACTTCAACGCTGTCCACACCAACAAGTTCACGAGTTTGAGCAAAGAAAAGTACTGTAATCATGACTCCACCTTAAAGTGACCAGATTTACCACCTGTCTTCTCTAGCAGGCGCACGTTTTCGATAACAATGTCTTTCTGAACAGCTTTACACATATCGTAAATCGTTAACGCAGCCACAGAAGCAGCCGTTAGCGCTTCCATCTCTACGCCCGTCTTACCCGCAAGCTTACAAACAGATTCGATGCGAACCTTGTTTTCAGACTCGATAGCTTCAAGCTGCACTTCTACTTTAGTTAATAGCAGAGGGTGACACAGGGGAATCAGATCCCACGTCTTCTTCGCCGCTTGAATACCCGCAATACGTGCCGTTGCGAAAACATCACCTTTATGGTGGCTACCAGAGACAATCAGCTCTAGCGTTTCTGCCGACATTTGAACGAAGGCTTCCGCTCTCGCTTCACGTACTGTTTCCGCTTTAGCCGATACATCGACCATGTTTGCTTCGCCAGACGCGTTAATGTGTGTAAATTGGCTCATACTCAAACCGCCTTATACAGAAAGGTGTGGCATGAAGTTACAAGGACGGTGGCTAGCATCCATCTGTTGCTTGATGATCTTAGTCCAACCGGTGCGGCAAGCGCCTGTAGAACCTGGCATCGCAAAGATAACCGTGTGGTTAGCAAAACCCGCAATCGCACGAGATTGAATTGTAGAAGTACCGATCTCTTCGTAAGATACTTGACGGAATAGCTCACCAAAGCCTTCTACTTCTTTGTCGAACAGTGGCTTAAGCGCTTCAGGCGTGCTGTCACGAGAAGTGAAACCAGTACCACCCGTGATCATGATAGCTTGTACGCTTTCATCAGCGATCCATTTAGATACGATCGCACGGATCTTGTACATGTCATCAATAACGATTTGCTTATCAACCACGTTGTGACCCGCTTCTTTAGCATGCTCTGCTAGGTAACCGCCTGAAGTGTCGTTTTCTTCTGTACGAGTATCTGAAACCGTTAGTACTGCGATGTTTGCTGCTTGGAATTTGCTTTCTGCGTGACCCATTTGTTCACCTATATAAATTTTTCATTAGACTGATTCGCCCAGCCTGAAGAAGCTGAGCGATAAAATGCTTTAGAGTGTGTAGCGGGTTAACCGCCGATTGACGCCAAGTTTGGAGTCATGCCGCTGTTGCCATCGTGTAAGAAGTGGCTAACGGACTTGGTTTGAAGCTGAGCCTGAATTCGATCAATGAGTTCTTGCTCTTGTTGATCTTCTTGAATCAGATCTATCAGTTCAACACCATGGTCGCCAAACAGACATAAGTGAAGTTTACCGGTCGCAGAAACGCGCAGTCGGTTACAACTCTCACAAAAGTCTTTCTCGTAAGGCATGATCAAACCGATTTCACCCTTGTAGTCTGGGTGGACAAACACTTGCGCCGGGCCATCGTTAACGGCTTTGACTTTTAACAGCCAACCATTAGCAATAAGCTGGTTGCGAATCGCAACGCCAGACACATGATGTTTATCGAACAACTCGTCCATCTCGCCGGTTTTCATCAGCTCGATAAAACGTAATTGAATAGGTTTGTCTTTGATCCAATTAAGGAAGGCTGGTAATTCCTGACTATTGAGGTCTTTCATTAATACGACGTTGACTTTGACTTGTTCAAAGCCAACCTCAAACGCTTTATCAATGCCTCGCATAACCTCAGTAAACTTATTCTCACCAGTGATCTGATGGAACATGCGCGAATCTAAACTATCCACGCTCACGTTTATATGGGTTAAACCAGCATCACGCCATTGCCCTACTTGTTTCTCCATGCGGTAGCCATTCGTTGTGGTGGCTACTTTTTCGATGCCTGGAGTAGAAGCAACGGTATGTATGATTTCAGGAAAGTCTTTACGCAGACTCGGCTCTCCGCCTGTAATGCGGATCTTTGAGGTACCACAATCTGCAAACGCTTTAACAACGCGTTTGATCTCGGGAACACTTAAAAAAGACGAGTTTTTTTGCCCTGACGGTTTGTAACCATCTGGCAAGCAGTAAGTACATTTAAAGTTACAGACGTCTGTAACCGACAAGCGCAAGTAATAAAACTTGCGATGGAATCTATCTTCGAATTGTTGCGCCACGGAACACCTTTCCAAACACGGGAGGCATAATCATTTCCAATTAAGCCCTTGTGACAACATGTCACTGGCTCTTGATGCGTATCGGTACAGCAAATACCACTGTGCGACTTAGCATGCGAGAGCTCGGAGTTATGGCAACTGAGCGTTATATTCACACGCGCAGTAGCTGAGTAATAAAATACTTAATATTTGTACGTGAATCTAGCTCTGATGGTAAAAAACGGGTCACATCGGCAAAAAAAAACGTATCAAACGCTCAAAATAACTCTTGTTGAGTATATAGCGAGAAGCATTTAACCTAAATTATAGTTGGTAATAACCTAACAAGAACAATAAATGAATATTTACTCTTCAAAGAAAGTCGTAGCAATCGGCGGTGGCCATGGCTTAGGTCGCATGTTAGCTGCATTAAAAGACTTTGGTAACAACGCAACTGGCATTGTTGCAACGACAGATAACGGCGGTTCCACCGGACGTATTAGAGATTGCCAAGGTGGCATCGCATGGGGAGATACACGCAACTGTATCAACCAATTAATCACAGAGCCTTCAATCAGTTCGATGATGTTCGAATACCGCTTTCGTGGTCAAGGTGAGCTAGACGGTCATAACTTGGGTAACCTAATGCTGACGGCGTTAGACAACCTTTCCGTTCGCCCATTGGAAGCAATTAACCTGATTCGAAATATGCTCAAGGTCGATGTCAATATCGTGCCGATGACTGAGCATCCTTCAGACCTCACGGCTCTATCAATGGACGGCCGCTGGGTTACCGGCGAAACCAACGTTGATGACATGACGGAAAAGCTGCGCATGATGGACTTGTCTCCAGAAGTGCCAGCAACCAAAGAAGCCGTTGCTGCCGTTGAGCAAGCAGACTGCATTGTCCTTGGCCCTGGAAGCTTTTTAACCAGTGTGATGCCCCCTCTTCTCCTTCCAGAGATTGGCAAAGCAATCTCTGAGAACACCAAGGCAAAAGTTATCTTCGTTGAAAACCTTTCACCAGAGCACGGTCCCGCAGGGAAAATGACGCTTCAAGAGCAATTGGAGTGGTGTGAACGTACCTGTAAGGCAAGGAAAATAGACATCGTGTTAGGCAATGAACCTCACCCGGAACTAGAAGTGCAATGGAATTGTGTGACCACAGATCTTGCATCGGCAAACCGAGATTGGCGACACGACCGTGTGAAGCTTCAACAAGCCATTGAAGCCCAGTTGGCGTAGCCATAGGTTCAAGCGACAAACAACAAAAAAGGAGCATGCTGCTCCTTTTTTAATCTCAGTAATAACTCGCTGTTTTAAAGGTCCGTCATCAACTGCTGATATTCAGTGTACGTCGATAACAGGAGGTCTTGCATATCTTGAAAATCAATCTCGGTTACAGGCAACGCTTGCTTCACTTTTGCGTCTAAGCTAATCGCAAAACTACACAAAGAATCCGCACCAAAGCTTGCTGCGCTGCTCTTAAGCGCATGACTGATATCAGCCAAGTACTTAGAGGTATCCGACTCTTTATTTATCTCTAGGTGTTCGTAGTAGCCTTTCAACTCACCTAAAAAGATTTCCAGTAAAACCGGGACATTCTCTTGGCCTATTTCGCCGGCAAGCTCATTAACTTTTTGCTGATTTAATACTTTCGTCATTATTATTTTCTTATTGTTTGTTGATTACTGCTTCGCATTCCACGTTTGCAACTTACGGTATATCGTCGATGGACTGACATCTAAGAAACCTGCCGCACGAGGGATGTTGCCATCACACGCTTTAATGGCCTGCTCGATAGCCGTTTTCTCAGTGATCCACAATGGGAAAATATCTTTTACCGTGATGTCTTCATTCTGCTTCTCTTTCAATCGCAGACTGTTTTCAATCGGTTGGTTCAACGGTGGTGGAAGCATGTTGAGAGTAATCTCTTTGCCGTTATTCAAAACCACCACGTTCCGCAACACGTTTTGTAGCTGACGAACGTTACCCGGCCACTCATATTGATTAAAGCGATCAAGTACTTCCTGAGCAAAACGTACAAACGCCTTCCCCTCCTCGACCGACATATAGCCTAGCAGAGAATACGCGATCTCGATGACATCTTCACCACGCTCACGCAATGGCGGCAAGTGCAATGGAATCACGTATAAACGATAGTATAAATCTTCTCTAAAGCGACCTTCTTGTACTTCTTTCCAAGGGTCACGGTTGGTCGCACACACAAAACGAACGTCGACACTCTTCATCTTCGAAGAGCCGACTTTTTGGAAAGTACCGGTTTGGATAAAGCGCAGCAGCTTGGTTTGCAGCTCTAAGTCCATTTCGCACAGTTCATCAAGGAACAGTGTTCCACCATCAGCAAGCTCAGCAGCACCTTGGCGATCGGTCGCAGCACCGGTAAAGGCACCTTTAACGTGGCCAAACAGCTCACTTTCAATCAGGTCTTTAGGGATAGCGGCACAGTTAATCGCGATGAACGGCTTATCGCCACGCTTACTCGCCGCATGAATGGCTTCTGCACATACCTCTTTACCGGTACCACTTTCACCAGTAATGAAAATGCTCGCCTTACTCGATGCAGCAGAATCGATAGTTCGGTAAACCTGCTGCATGGTTTGGCTGCTGCCGATAAAACCTTGGTAGTTCTGGTTTCCCGGGTGTTCCGAGCTATTTTTAAGTTTGGTGGCTTTGCGGATCGCATTATTCACCGTAATACGGAGTCGGTCGGCTTCACACGGTTTGATAAGGAAATCTTGAGAGCCATGACGCATCGCTTCTACAGCGGTATCGATAGAGCCGTGAGCCGTCATGAAGATAACTGGAACTTCAGGGTATTTTTGTTTTACAGCAAATAGTACGTCCATACCCGTCATATCAGGCAGACGTAGATCTAATAAAATAAGGTCTGGGATTCGATGATTCAAACTCTCGATTGCATCGCGGCCAGTGCCGACAATGTTGATATCAATTTCGAGCGGTGTAAGATACGAGCGATATAAAGCTGCTACCGAAGCGGTATCCTCTACCATCAACAAATACTTCGATTTGTTATCTAGCGTTTTTGATTGCATATCCTAGCCATTTATAATTTGCATTTCTTATTATAGTCGCATTCCGCTTTGCATTATGCAAATTAGCCACAGTATTTGTAGTGTGTTTTTTTACTTGCTTCAAACAATCAATGTTTTATCTATCTGGCACGAACGATGCAAAGGTATAAATGACCTTCGGGTCACCTAGCCAACTGACGTTGTTAGTGGACCGATTGTTCACAAACGTAAGCCAGTAGAACATTTACTACTGGCTGTTTTTTTGTCTGAAACACTCTCAATTCTTGTGTTGAGGGGGATCAATTCTCGAGCGAAAAGTGAGATTAGCTGTTGGTAATAAACTGCTTTCTTAACTGATCAATTTCATCACGCTTCTGTGCGGCCAATTCAAATTCCAGATTCTGAGCATGCTGATACATCGCAGATTCTAGCTTGCTGATCTCTTTATCAAGCTGTTGCGGCGTAAGTACTGCATAACTTTCAGAAGGCTCTGCCACCTTAGATAGTGGAACTTGTTTCGATTGGCGCTGCTGCTTCGACTTGGTTAGATCACCCAGTTCCATAATGTCTTTGATATTGCGTTTCAACGCTTGCGGAGTGATGCCTTGCTCTTCGTTGTAGGCTTGCTGTTTCTCGCGACGACGATCGGTTTCATCAATCGCTTTTCTCATCGACTTAGTAATCGAATCACCATAAAGGATTGCTCGACCTTCCAAGTTACGAGCAGCACGACCAATGGTTTGAATCAGAGAACGCTCAGAACGCAAGAAGCCCTCTTTATCTGCATCAAGAATCGCCACCAGCGACACTTCAGGCATATCCAAACCTTCACGAAGTAAGTTAATGCCCACTAACACATCGAACTTGCCCAAACGTAGGTCTCGGATGATCTCTACACGCTCAACGGTATCGATATCCGAGTGCAAGTAACGCACTTTAACGCCGTGCTCACTTAGGTATTCGGTTAAGTCTTCTGCCATTCTCTTGGTCAACGTGGTAACCAAAACACGCTCTTCTTTCACTGAACGGATTCTGATTTCAGACAGCAAGTCATCCACCTGCGTCGCGACAGGTCTTACTTCGATGATTGGGTCTAACAGACCAGTAGGACGTACCACTTGATCAGCAATCTCGCCATCTGATTTTTCAATCTCGTAATTACCTGGTGTTGCCGACACAAAAATCGTTTGTGGGGCTATAGACTCAAATTCTTCAAACTTCATTGGACGGTTATCCAATGCAGAAGGCAGTCTAAAACCAAACTCGACCAAGGTTTCTTTACGAGAACGGTCACCTTTATACATCGCACCAATTTGCGGCACAGTCACGTGTGACTCATCGATGATCAGCAAACCATCATCAGGCAGGTAGTCAAATAACGTTGGCGGCGCTTCCCCTTCCGCACGGCCGCTCAAGTATCGTGAATAGTTTTCGATACCGGAACAGAAGCCAAGCTCAGTCATCATCTCAATATCAAACTGAGTTCTTTGAGAGATACGCTGCTCTTCCAAAAGCTTATTGTTGTCTTTTAAGTATTGAGCACGATCGCGCAGTTCGTCCTTGATGTTCTCAATCGCCTCAAGGATTTTTTCTCTTGGCGTTACATAGTGAGTTTTTGGATAAACCGTAAAGCGCGGCAAGTCTCTTTGTTTCACCGCACCAGTCAGAGGATCAAAAATACTAATGCAGTCCACTTCGTCATCGAACATCTCAATTCGAACCGCATCTTGGTCAGATTCAGCCGGAAAGATATCAATCACCTCACCACGAACACGGAACTGACCACGTTCAAAGGCGACATCGTTTCTTGAATATTGCAGCTCAGCCAATCGACGCAGGATGTCTCGCTGATCCATCACCTCGCCACGACTCAAATGAAGCATCATCTTCAAATAAGACTTAGGATCACCCAGACCGTAGATAGCCGACACAGAAGCCACAATGATGGCGTCTTTTCGTTCTAATAAGGCTTTGGTTGCCGAAAGCCTCATTTGTTCGATATGAGCGTTCACAGACGCATCTTTCTCGATGAACGTGTCCGTGGTTGGAACGTAGGCTTCAGGTTGGTAGTAATCGTAGTAAGAAACGAAATACTCAACGGCATTGTTTGGAAAGAAAGATTTCATCTCACCGTAAAGTTGAGCCGCCAATGTCTTGTTAGGCGCTAACAGAATCGCAGGTCTTTGAGATTGGGAAATGACGTTGGCAAGGGTAAAGGTTTTACCTGAGCCCGTTACCCCTAGTAGAGTTTGATGTGCCAAACCAGAATCTAATCCGTCTAGTAATTTGGTTATCGCTGTCGGCTGATCACCGGACGGGCTGTAGTCCGATACCAAGTCAAAGAGTTTACTCATAGGTCGCCATTTCCATACTGTTTTTTTAATCAGGTCATTGTCACTCTAGGAGGAGTGTCGTTGCAACAATTATCTAGAGAAATGCATCTTAAGATCAGAGATCAGTTATAGCTTTTATTTTTAGAACTTGGTATTATCCGTGCCCTGCAAAGTTTCCCCAGCTAAATTACTCGAATTTTAATCCACTACTTTTCCCCAAAAAACCTAAAAATACCGCTTGTTTTACTGTTCGTTTTATAATCTACAAAAGTTATACAATTGCGACATTTTGCTATAAATCTTTTAAATACATTACGTTAGATAAGGTTTTTACATTTTTCGATTTATCCCGATTATTGTTGTTAAAGTTTCACACACACACTTATCCACAATTTTGGTGGATAACTAAAGCAAAGCTAAATCCTATAAGGCGTTCAAGAAAGTAAAGTTTTTTATCTTACTTTTTTCTGATATTTTTTATTGACAGAAATCCGGACAATTATTAGAATTCGCGTCGCTAACAAGCAATTCCCCTTTAGTTCAGTTGGTAGAACGGCGGACTGTTAATCCGTATGTCGCAAGTTCAAGTCTTGCAAGGGGAGCCAAATTCAGAAAAAAGCTCAATCGAAAGATTGGGCTTTTTTCGTATATAACTGCGACTAACTTGTTCCAAGTTAATGTCACAAACCTAGCCGCCCGCGTTCAAGTCTCGACAAGGGGGCCAAATTTAAAGAAGCCGCATCATTCGATGCGGCTTTTTGCGTTTTAGTCGAAACAAAAGCCCTACAGGCACAGCTTTGATTAACTCACATCCATAAAAAAACGCCTCACAAGGAGGCGTTTGGGCTTAGTGACTAAACTGAGCTTTATTCTAGATTAGACGTCGTTTAGCGGTTATGCTTCTGCTGTAACAACATTTGTCTGAGTCTCTTTACCGGCTTGGTCTTGATCAAATCCTTCATGCAGGTGGTAGTAGCGCTTATAAACAAGAGCACTTACCGTCATTAGAATCGCTGGTAAACCTACCATCATAAACTGCAGTCCCATGATAGTGCTGTCAGACTGTTCCACGTTTGGTACATAACCCACCACAGACAAGCCCATACCAACAATAAAACCACCAGCCGCGCCTGCAAACTTAACAAGCATCGTTTGAACAGAGAAGATAACACTCTCACTGCGACGACCCGTTTTGTGTTCACCGTAATCAACAACATCGGCAAGCATTACAGTTTGCAGTGCGTTAGCGATACCCACACCAAACTTGATAGCAGCACCTGCGATACCGATTAGAATCGCGTTACCTGGAGCGATAAAGCCCATGATAAGTAGAGTGGTACAAGACAGCACTGGGAAGCCACAAGCGATAACCCATAGGTGTTTGCGTGGTAACACTGATGCAATACGAGGGAACAAGAATACGCCTGCAACTTCAGCGATACCTGCCACCATCATATAAACGGGGAACAAGTCAGCGTTGCCTAAAGCGTAAGAGAAGTAGTAAATCGCAAAACCACCCACCAACAAGTTTGCTATTTGGAACGACAATACGGTACCAATAAGTGCTTTTAGTTGGTCATTCTTACCAATGATAACCATTACATCTTTAAAGCTGAAACGCTCAGCTGGTTTCGCATTTGCTGGTGCCGATTTTTCTTTTACGTTGCGAGCAATCAAGAATGCACTCATCACGAACAGCACAGCAATCAACATAGCAACGTTGAAGAAACCTTGTCCTTGGTCGCCGTCACCCAGTTTACCGACAATATGTAGCCCGTAAGTACCCGTAATAAACCACGCCAAGCTAGCAAATAATCGTGGCCAAACAACCAGCTTTTCACGTTCTTGACGAGAGCTCGATAGTGCAGGAATCAAAGACCAATATGGAATGTCCATAATAGTGTACGTAAGGCCCCACAGAATATAAGCAGCCGCTGCATAAATGTATAACGTAGTGCCTTCAAACATATGCGTACTAAAAAGACCAACAAGCACTACAGCATTTAACAGGGTTCCAATCACTATCCAAGGACGGAATTTACCAAACTTAGAGCGTGTGTTATCAACGATAACGCCCATCATTGGGTCGGTCACCGCGTCGACAATGCGCGCGGCCAAAAAGATAGTACCCACAAATGCCGCTGACAGCCCAGCAACATCGGTGAAGTAAAACATTAAGAAGATGTAGATTGGAGCACAGGCAAAGTCTTTACCTAAAGCCCCAAGTCCATACGATAATTTGGTTTGTAGAGTAATTTGATCAGACATAGTATTTCCTTCAGGCGCGTAACTTCATCTCCTAACAGACGTTGAAACGCTTACCTTTTATTTATAATAATTTATCCACTCAAGTTCTGTTTTAGAGCCACTCTGTGGTCGCTTCTTAAAACACTCAAGTATCAAGTCCGATGCTAATGTAACCATTCCAACGAACAGATACTGTGATCAACAACCACTCCATGGAAACGTTTTCAGTCAAATGTCCAAAGTGAGAGATCGAACAATAAAACCCTCGAATTGATAGAGAATATCGCTAATTAAAGTGCTCAAAACAGTTCATTGTGTGAAGTAACGCATGAGAACGATTACATAAGTACAGTATCACGCTGGGAATACCTACAGTTCTCCAATCTATACGGGCACATCAAATTGATTTGATAGTTCATGACGGCTTATTAAAGGCAATAAAAAACCGCGTAATTTCACCTACGCGGTTCATCAAATATAAAGCCTATGCTAAAACTTACTCGATACGTTCAAACTTAATCAGCATCGCTGTTTCTGCGTCAAGTATTGGCATCGTCAGCCCCACCTCGGCACACCAAGCACCTGATAATTCACAGCAAGACTCTGTCCATGGCGGTTGATAATTCACAATATCATCGTAATTTGACGGTTTATCAATCACAGATACCTTGTATAAACTTTGTGGATCTAGCCCAGGTATACGCAAATGACCACTCAATGAATTGGTTGGCATCGCAAGCTGTGCAATCATCACCACAGCTTCTGACACATCTTCGGAGACGACCGCATGGATTTGATGGGCACTATCGTCCGTTGGAACTCGCCAAGTTCTCCCGCTATGCAGTAACGGGCGCAGCATCTTATGTAGCTTGATGTAGTGTTCAAAGCCCTGCTTCTCTTCTTGCACTTCTTTCACAGGATCTAATTCAATCCCCATATGACCAAACAGTGCTGTTAGACCACGAAACTCAATACTATGACGACGACGAGTGCTGTGGCAGTGGCTCGCACCAATATGGCTTCCCATTACCTCAGGGGGGAAGAAGTAACTCATCCCACGCTGAATCGTTTGTCTTTCCAGCGCGTCATTGTTATCAGACGCCCAAAAACGTTGCGTACGCTTAAGAACCTCAAAATCGATACGACCACCACCAGCCGCACACGATTCAATATCAACCATTGGGTGCTTCTCTCGGACTTTATCGACCAACTCATAATAACGAGCGGTTTGTTGATGAGCCGCAGCCCTGCCTAGATGCGCAGGTTGTACAACTTCTCGGTTCATATCCCACTTAATGTAAGCAATGTTGTACTGACTTAAGAAGTGGTCAAGACGCTCAAACAAAAAGTCGAATGCTTGTTGATTCTGAAGATCGATAACATATTGATTACGACCCGTTGGTTGGTCATAGCCGTCAACCGCAAGCAACCAGTCTGGATGGGCTCGGTATAAGTCAGAATCCTTATTGATCATCTCAGGTTCGAACCACAATCCAAACTCCATACCCAACTGATTAACGTGCTCAACTATCGGATCTAAACCATTTGGGTATTTTTCTTCATCTAAGAACCAATCCCCTAGCGCAGCCTTGTCTCCGCAGCGCCCTTTGAACCAGCCATCGTCAATGATAAAACGCTCTACTCCCATATCCGCGGCTTGGCTAGCCATCGACATAATATAATCAGGATCATGGTCAAAATAGATGCCTTCCCAAGTATTAAGATGGATAGGTCGAGGCTTTTGTGCGAAAGACTCCGGCAAGATGGAACAACGCACATGGGAGTGGAACTGATGGCTCATTCCATTTAAGCCTTCCGAACTGAAACTGGCATATAACCAAGGTGTCGTTAAGCTTTCACCTTCATCCAATGTAATCTCACCCGGTAGATAAATAACTTCCGCTTGCACGTAGCGACGACCGTCTGCTTTTACATCCGCGCGCAGTCTGTGGTTACCACTCCAAGCGAAGTGAATCCCCCACACATCACCTGCCATTTCATTAAAGTTAGCGGTACCGACAACCATCGCTGGATAATGTTCATGAGACGTTCTTCCGCGACGATTTTCTTGCTGATAGCCCCCTTGCTGTAAGGGTTGACGCACCGTTTGGAACTCATGTACCCAGCGGCCGTAGTACGTCATCAACTCATTAGCTCTTGCTGGTAATGGCAAAGTATTGGCGAGACGGTTCACCTGATAAAGGCCGGCTTTAACGTTGGTTAAGGTGTGACGAGATTTCACAACATCATGTTTATCGAGGCATAACTCGGTTGTTAAACGTAAGCCTGCACGTATATCTTCACTCTCAATGATTAGGCTAGATGGTGTTTGTTGAACATCCGTAATAGAGAAAACAGGCGCCCAGTCCAATCCGTCTCGGTGCCCTTCTAATGCCGGACTGCTGAAAACACCGCGCCCGAGCTCTGGGCTCAGAGACATAGCAACATCATTATCAAGGCGGCCGTATGGAACCGGTCTTTCAAGAGAAACACGGAAGCTAGCTAAATCACCACGAACGGGAGCTCCCCAATGAAGAATTTCGGCAAAATCGCCAAGTTCTACAATCAGTTGCGAGTGTTGACCGGTAATATCAATTAGGGATTTATTCGTCATTTTTTTAACCTTAACGCGTTTAATTACCCCGTATCATAATTATTAAGCCCAGAGTTTCTGTGATCAAACTCGAAATCATGAAAACGTTTCCAGTAAATATTCAAGACTGATAACTTTGGTAAATAGCTCCTAATTCAAAGATTTAGATTGACCACCATTCCATCTCATATTGCCTACCTCTAGGTAGAATTGAACTTTCCACTCTAAATAAAGCAATATAAAACGATAATTAATGGCAATTTAATCTTTTAAATTCAGTATATTAAATCAAAGTTCCCATTAACACATAGGCTAAAATACATTTCCTCTTGAACTGATCACATCACACTCGTATTCTTAGATCTTCGAGTACATCTATGAAGTGTCTCTCTGGGTCCTAACTTTTACATTCCAGCTTGACGGTACAGAACACGATGCTTGTAGCCTTGCTGCTGCATTTGCTTTGATACTTACTTCCTTGTCTCACGAGCCCAGTTATCATTAACTGGGCTGCTTTTCCTCAAAGCCCTCGAACAACCCGACACTCAAAGTACCTCAAACCCGCTTCACCTCAAATTCCAAGACAACCAACAGCATAATCACTCCCTCTAAACCACCACATAGCACTGAGTAAAGAAAACGATTCCACTTTAAAATCACAAAACCTAGCGTAAAAACACCTATACAAGCCCAATAATCAGATCAAAATCACACAAAATAATCACAAACCCATCAATAGCATAAAAATGCCAACTTCATCATGAAAACGTTTCCAGAGTTTATTTACACTCTCGCTCGAGTTAGGACTCAAACATAAAAATATCCATAAATAAAAAATAATGGAGACACTTCATGAAACAAAAAATGCTAGTCAAAGCATTAGGATTCACTCTGTCCCTCGCCCCATTAGTCAGCTTCGCTGCAGTGGAGAACGTAACGTATTTTGGTTATGCAAAATGGGGCAACATCTACACCGATAATGACCAACATAACGACGGCAAAGGAGAACGCAACGACGTTATTCGAGCGGGCCAAGGTTACGGTAACTACCGTTTAGGTAATGAACTAAATTGGTGGGAAGCGGGAGTGAAAGCCGATGTATGGCGTGACAATGACGCCTATTTTGACACCACGATTTATCTAGGCAGTGGAGATAGCTGGGGAGACGTGAGTACGATTCAGCTTTGGTCAGCAGGCCATGGGCTTATCGACGGCCAACCCAACGCAAAAATTTGGGCAGGTGAACGTTTTTACCGTCGCCACGAAGTCCACATGATAGATGTGAAGTACTGGGATACATCCAGCACCGGTCTTGGTATTGAAGATTGGGATCTCGGCTTTGCTGATGCTCACTTAGCTTGGATGGCACCAAACTCTTCAAGTGACGATGGACGCAGCCTTCATAGCATCGATGCCCGCTTAAGTGGCATTGAGCTAAGTGAAACAGCAGACCTAACACTCGGCCTAAACTACGTAACCACGCAGAACTCAAGCTACGACGATAAAGACATTACTACTTCTGGCGCAATGCTCTCTGCTCTTTACCGTCAAGCTTGGAACTACGGTTCAAACACCTTGGCCTTCCAATATGGTACCGATGCGTTGGCAGGTGGATTAATGAGTGCTGAAGGTGGATCAAACAGAAAATACAGCACGGGTGTGGAACACGATGGTTCTAGCTGGCGCCTATTTAACCACGGTGACTTGAATATCAGTGAAGATGTTCAAGTGATGTACTCCATCGCTTATCAAGACAAAAACCTAGATAACAACGATGGTGAGAAGTGGTTCAGTGTCGGAGCTCGTCCTCAATATGCTTGGACAGATTACATGTCGACAGCATTAGAGGTGGGTTACGAAACGGTAGAAGCTCAAAACGGCTCGGGCACCAACGATATGTATAAAGTGACCGTGGCTCAAATGTTCCAAGCTGGAAAAGGGGTATGGGCTCGTCCATCTATTCGTATTTTTGCGACGTACTCTGAATCCAACAACGAATGGGACCGTGGTAACGAGACTTATGGAACGGCAACAAGCATCAATGCCGAGACTGTTGACGAGATTACCTTTGGTTTCAACGTAGAAACTTGGTGGTAAACACAGAAACAAAGCGTCAATTCAACCATTGAGTTGGCGCTTGAAACTGGAATAGCAAATTTAATGGGGAAGCCAATGGTTCCCCCCTTTACAAAGGTAGTAATCAGATGAAATTAAAATCATTGGTAGTCATTGTCGCGGCATTAACTGTAAGCGCATGCAGCGGGATACCAGAACAAGAACTCAATACTGATTTCAATAGCAGTGCATGTTGTTCTCAACTCAGCGCGCTACCTATCACTCAATTATCTATTCCATTCCACCAGCAAGTCATCATGGACGGTGATTTACCGACCCTTTCCTCTTCATTGTTAAATGACAATACACAAGCGGATAGCCAACGCTTTCCGACCATCGCGTACCAAATCAGTGACACGACAGAATCGCTGTCCTTGCTCATTCGTTCATACATTAAAAATGATGCGCTATTCGCACCGTCTATTTATGTCTTTGACAAACAATGGCGACTGCTTGGTCAATACAGTACTAACGACTTCACTTACTACCCGACAGCGATGCAAGGGTTAGAAAGAATTGAAGCATCAATTGCACTCGAACCTCAACGAGACAACGCGCAATTTATTGTGGTCAGCGCCGATAGCACTAAGTTAGATAGCGCCATCAATCGAATTCATCCTGAAGATCTGTATTCAGAATCTCAGCAGATTATTGGCAATAAGCAACTGCCGTTGACTGCGACGTTGAGCAACGTAGGTGTCATTGATGTTACGGCGAGCAAATCAACAAACAGTGCGGTTTTGACTCTATTGGCTGAGCTTGGTGTTTCATCCGACAATGAACCCGAAACCTTAGGTTCAAAGCAAGTTTCTCAACCATCAAATCAGACAATTGAAACCAATCAAAAGGCGCAATGGCTGAATATCCAAAAAGACATTGACCAAGCCCTAAACAACAATGACATCAAACAAGCTGCATTTATTGCTAATCAAGCGGCCGAACAGGGCATACCCGAAGCAAAAGATTATTTATTAAAACAGCTCGCTGAATAGCTGAATAAGCCAACAGAACAATACGCATAACCAACGATTTGATAACGGTCATCACGGCTTAAAAGACCGATGACTTAATAGAATTATTACCAATATTGAACACTTTAAGAGTAGGAATACCATGAAGGCATTTTCAAACATCATCCAAAGACGCGATTGGGAAAACCCACAGTCTGTGAATATCCACTGCCTTAATGCGCACAGCCCATTATCAAGCTACCGCAACCTTAAGCACGCTCGAGACGGCATTGAGTCACAACGTAAATCTCTTAATGGACAATGGAAGTTCAAATACTTTGATGCACCTGAACAAGTTGACGGTGAATTTATCGAAACAAGTTTCAATGACTCACAATGGGACGAGATTACCGTACCATCGAACTGGCAAATGCAAGGCTACGATAAACCTATCTACGCCAACGTAAAATACCCATTTGAAGTGAACCCACCGTTTGTACCGGCAGAAAACCCAACCGGTTGTTACCGCACTCAAATTACGTTGACTAAAAATGACCTAAAGAACACCCAACGTATTATCTTTGATGGCGTCAATTCCGCTTTTCATCTTTGGTGTAATGGCAATTGGGTTGGTTACAGCCAAGATAGCCGCTTACCTGCCGAGTTCGACTTAACTCAGTATCTAACTGTTGGCGACAATACGCTTTCTGTCATGGTGATACGTTGGTGTGATGGTAGCTATTTAGAAGACCAAGATATGTGGTGGCTAAGCGGTATTTTCCGTGATGTGACCTTACTAGCTAAACCAAAGCAGTGCATTGAAGATGTGTTCGTTACACCGGACTTAGACGCATGCTATCGCGATGGTTCACTGTCTATTGTCACCAAAATTACGGCACCAGACACTTACCAAGTTCAGGTTCAACTGTTTGACGGTGAAAACGCGGTGACTGAACCGCTTATCGATCGCCCTCATAATCGACGAATTGACGAGCGTGGCACCTACGATGATGTGGTATTCCAAACTCTTCATGTTCGAGATCCGAAGAAATGGAGCGCAGAAGTTCCTAACCTTTACCGAATTGTCGTGTCATTGCTTGATAGGCAAGGTAACCACATAGAAAGTGAAGCTTATCAAGTTGGATTCCGTAAAGTCGAAATGACAGACGGTCAGCTAAAGCTAAACGGCAAACCGCTATTGATTCGCGGCGTCAACCGTCATGAGCATCACCCAGAGTTGGGGCATGTGATGACAGAAGAAGACATGATCCGCGATATCTGTCTAATGAAGCAGTACAACTTCAATGCTGTGCGCACCGCTCACTACCCTAACCACCCACGATGGTACGAGCTGTGTGACGAATACGGTTTATATGTGTGTGATGAAGCGAACATCGAGACCCATGGCATGCAGCCTATGAATCGCTTGTCTGCGGATCCGCAATGGGCACACGCTTATATGAGTCGCTATACGCAAATGGTCATGCGTGATAAGAACCACCCTTCTATCATCATCTGGTCTTTGGGCAACGAGTCAGGGCACGGCAGCAGCCACAATGCGATGTATGCTTGGTCGAAACAGTACGATCCTTCTCGCCCGGTACAGTATGAAGGCGGTGGTTCAAATACCACAGCGACCGATATCATTGCGCCAATGTACGCACGCGTTAACAGCACTATCGAAGACGATGCCGTTCCAAAATGGTCTATCAAGAAATGGGTTTCTCTGCCTAACGAGCAACGCCCGCTTATTCTTTGTGAATACGCACACGCAATGGGTAACAGTTTGGGTAGCTTTAATGATTACTGGGATGCATTCCGAGAATATCCTCGCCTACAAGGCGGTTTCATCTGGGATTGGGTTGACCAAGGACTAAGCCAATGGGATGAAAACGGTGAACACTTCTGGGCCTACGGTGGAGACTTTGGCGATGTCATCAACGACCGTCAGTTCTGCATCAACGGTTTGATCTTCCCAGATCGCAGCGTACACCCGACCTTGGAAGAGGCGAAATACTGCCAGAGAATGATCAATGTGACGTTAGCAGAGCAAACTGAAGAGCAATGCCGCCTAACGGTAACCAATGAAAACCTGTTCCGAGCGACTGACAATGAAATCTTACGCTGGCAATTGCTCGAAAATGGCATCGTGATTCAATCAGGGCAACAAGTCTTATCCGTTGCTGAAGATAGTAAACAAGAGCTGGTAATTGACCTCGCTTTCACACCAAAAGCACAAGCCGAATATCATCTCAACACCGATATTACTCTGACTCATTCAACCAAGTGGGCAGAAGAAGGCCATGTTTGTGCGACGGAGCAATTTGCTTTACGTAACCATGCTGGCTTGCAACTCCCGATCACGGCAAATGCTTTGGCTCCCCAGTTACATCAGCAAGACAATAAAGTGGTCGTGTCTAGCCTAGATGAAACACATCAATGGCAATGGAATACAGAGAGTGGATTGTTGACCCACTGGATCGTTGATGGGCAACCGCAAGTTATCAAGGCACCTGTCGATAACTTCTATCGCGCGCCACTTGATAACGACATTGGTATCAGTGAGATAGACAACATCGACCCAAATGCATGGGCTTGTCGCTGGGAACTTGCAGGCATTGGTCAATGGGAGCGTCAGTGTACAAGTTGTGTCGTGCAAGCGCTCGCAGACTCAGTACAAGTGGCGTCAGTATTCGCCTACCAATTTAATGGCCAAATACAAGCGATTACCAAATGGCAATACACCTTAAATAACCTAGGCGAAATGAATATCGCGGTTGATGTCAACTTAGCCGATCACTTACCACCGATGCCACGCATTGGTCTTGAGATGGAGCTACCTTTACCACTCGAAACTGCCAATGAAACTCCAGTATCGTGGCTGGGATTAGGTCCTTTTGAAAACTATCCAGACCGTTTGGCTGCTGCTCGATTCGGTTTACACAAACAGACACTGGATCAGATGCATACGCCGTATATATTCCCAACCGATAGCGGGTTACGTTGCGGAACCAAAAACTTGAATGTAGGAAATATCGGGATCGAAGGCGATTTTTCATTCAGTGTGAGTCAGTACAGCCAGCAACAATTAACGGATGCTAAGCATACCAATGACCTGACTCGTGAAGAGAAAATCTATGTACGCGTAGATCACCAACATATGGGTGTTGGTGGTGATGATTCTTGGAGTCCAAGTGTTCACCAAGAGTTTCAACTCACCGACAATCAATATCGTTATCAGGTTACGCTAACAAGCGCATCGTAAGTAGATTCGGACCAAGCGGCTTGCTCTAAGCCACTTGGTTCCCCTATTACTTTGGGTTACCTGTGATTACCTTACTTCACGCGACAACAGCTCACACGACAGCAGTCCACACGCCAATGTGACTCAAAAGCCAAGCTCAAATCTAGAGCTTGGCTTTTTATTTTCAAACTAGTCAGCCAATCAAAAATAAACCATCAAACCTCGTCATATTTGATGTTTAATATTTGAATTGCCTAACTATCCGTTGTTAAATGTCCAACCACCAGCACACAGCATTATATTCAGAATAAGAGAGCGGAATGGCTACCATTAAAGATGTTGCGAAGGAAGCAGGCGTATCAATCGCGACCACCTCTCGAGTAATCAACAATGCACCTCACACCAGTGAAACCGCAATTGCGGCGGTAAAAGCCGCTATGGAAAAACTCGGCTATCGCCCAAATGCCAACGCCCGTGCATTGGTCAGCAAATCTTCAAACGCGATTGGTGTACTGGTTAATGATGTTTCTGCCCCGTTCTTCGGCTCGATGATCAAAGCCATTGATACCGTGGCAAGTGAGCAAGAAAAGCAGCTACTGATTGGCAGCGGCTACCATGACGCGACCAAAGAGCGTAATGCGATTAACTTGCTGATCAACAGCCGCTGCGAATCACTCGTGGTTCATAGCAAAGGCATTAGCGACGAAGAATTGGTTAAGCTAGCCAATGAAGTGCCCGGCTTAGTTCTCATCAACCGAATTGTTCCCGATATCGAACACCGCTGTATTGCTCTCGACAACCGCCGCGGCTCTTACATCGCGACTGAGTATTTGATTAAAAACGGCCACAAGCACATTGGCTACATCTGCTCGAGTCACGATATTGAAGATGCTCACGACCGCTTAGGTGGCTATTTGGATGCATTGAAAGATCACGGTATTGAATCGAACGATGAGTACATCGAATATGGTGAACCTGACGAGCTAGGCGGTGAGCAAGCCATGGTTAACTTAATGGCAAAAAACACAGATATCACAGCCATTGCAACGTATAACGACTACATGGCAGCAGGCTGTTTGGCGTTATTACAAGAAAATGGCGTTCGTATTCCAGAAGATATATCAGTTATTGGGTTTGATGACGGCCACATTGCTCGCTTCATCTACCCTCGATTGACCACCATTCGTTACCCAATTCAAGTCATGGCTAATCAAGCGGTTAAGCTCTCTCTGCAACTCGCAAGTGACGAGCCAAAAGAACACACGGAACATAAGCTATTTATGCCAATTTTGGTGCGCAGAGCCTCTGTTCGAAACATTAATTGAGAAAGCTCAGGTTCATAAAGACTAAGTCATTTCGTTCCTCGACACTTTTTACAACAAAGAAAATAGGATTGATTCGATGAGTTATCATTGAGTTAATCTTATTTTTCATTCCCCGCAAATACCCACCTATACTTAACCTGATCCATCTTAATCAAACGGTTACCCGTTGATTTTTTCACCAAGTGTCTAAATCCCTAGTGATCCTTGGTTGTTATTAGGTGAGCAAAGCAGGATAATATCGGGATCGGAATCTCAAGAATTAATCCATTATGACCGAATACCTTTTGTTGTTGGTTGGCACAGTGCTGGTCAATAACTTTGTGCTAGTGAAGTTTTTAGGACTATGTCCATTTATGGGAGTCTCCAAGAAACTGGAGACTGCGATTGGCATGGGCCTCGCGACGACTTTCGTTCTAACGTTAGCGTCGGTCTCTGCATACCTAGTAGAAACCTACATCCTTACCCCTCTGGGTATTGAATACCTGCGTACCATGAGTTTCATCTTGGTTATCGCGGTGGTTGTTCAATTTACGGAAATGGTCGTTCACAAAACCAGCCCGACTCTTTATCGCCTGCTGGGTATCTTTCTGCCTCTTATCACCACCAACTGTGCGGTATTAGGTGTGGCACTTCTGAACATCAATGAAAACCACAACTTCATTCAGTCGATCATCTATGGTTTCGGCGCAGCGGTAGGTTTCTCTCTTGTTCTGATCCTATTTGCTGCGATGCGTGAGCGTATTGCGGTTGCTGATGTTCCAATGCCATTCAAAGGCGCATCAATTGCGATGATCACAGCAGGCCTAATGTCTCTGGCATTTATGGGCTTTACTGGGTTGGTGAAATAAGCATGAGTACCATTTTAATTGCGATCATTGCGCTAGCCGTTTTAGCCGCTGTTTTTGGCGCTATTTTGGGCTTTGCTTCTATCCGTTTTAAAGTAGAAGCCGACCCTATCGTTGATCAAATCGATACCATTTTACCGCAAACTCAATGTGGCCAATGTGGCTACCCAGGTTGTCGCCCATACGCAGAGGCGATCGCTAACGGAGACAAGATCAACAAATGTCCTCCTGGCGGCCAAGCAACCATTGAAAAGCTAGCAGACTTAATGGGCGTAGAAGTTGAAGACTCCGCTCATGACTTAGATAACAAAGTAAAAACCGTTGCTTTCATTCATGAAGATATGTGTATCGGCTGCACCAAGTGTATTCAAGCCTGCCCTGTCGACGCCATTGTTGGTGGCACCAAGGCACTGCACACAGTAATCAAAGATGAATGTACAGGTTGTGATCTATGTGTCGCACCGTGCCCTACTGACTGTATCGAAATGATTCCAGTGGCAACAACGACTGAAAATTGGAAATGGCAGATGAACATCATCCCTTTTACTGATATCACTAACCAAGCGACTGATGCGACTGCGTCAGAGCCTAAAGCATAGGGTTAGTATGATCTCTTTAATTGAACAAATTCGCACGGGCTCTATTTGGAACTTCCCTGGTGGCGTGCACCCTGCTGAAAACAAGAAACAGTCGAATACTACTGATATCGTCCATGCAAGGCTTCCAGAAGAAATCGTTCTTCCTGTGAAACAGCACATCGGTAAGCCGGGGAACCTATTGGTTGCTGCTGGCGACACTGTGTTAAAAGGTCAGCAACTTACGGCCTTAGACACAGGTTTTACTTTGCCAGTACACGCACCAACATCGGGTGTGATTACCGCTATCGAACCGCGAACTACCGCTCACCCTTCAGGCTTGAGCGAAATATGCGTGGTTATTAAACCTGATGGCCTAGACACTTGGATTGAAAAAAATCCAGTTGAAGATTTTTCGACAAAGACTTCTGACGAACTGCTTGATGTGATTCGCCAAGCTGGTATTTCAGGCATGGGCGGCGCAGGTTTCCCTACGGCTAAGAAGCTTCAATCAGGCTTAGGTCGTACCGACATTTTGATCGTCAACGCTGCGGAATGTGAACCTTACATCACCTCTGATGACAAGTTGCTTCAAGAACATGCCGACGAAGTATTAAACGGCATCGAAGTGGTTGAACACATTCTTCAACCAAAGCTGACGGTTATCGGCATTGAAGACAACAAACCAGATGCGATAAAAGCACTTGAGATTGCAGCGAAAGACAAAGATATCGTCATTCGCGTTATCCCAACCAAATACCCTTCTGGTGGTGAGAAGCAACTTATCAAGATCCTCACCAACAAAGAGGTTCCAGCTGGCGGCATTCCTGCAGACATTGGTGTTTTGGTTCAGAACGTCGGCTCTCTTTACTCGATTAAGCGAGCGGTAATTGACGGCGAACCTGTGGTTAACCGCGTTGTGACATTAACCGGTAAAACCTTTAAGCAACCTCGTAACGTTTGGGCGCTATTAGGCACACCAGTACATGAGTTACTTGAAGAGTTTGGCTACAAAGCAGATAAAAAACTGCCGCGTTTAATTTTGGGCGGCCCGATGATGGGCTTTACCTTGCCGCATGCCAATGTGCCAATCACCAAAACGTCGAACTGTATTTTGGCGCCAACGCGTCGTGAGATCTCACCAAGCACTTACGAGATGGAATGTATCCGTTGCAGCGCATGTGCTGAAGCTTGCCCTGCGTCTCTACTTCCTCAACAACTGCAATGGCACGCCAAAGCCAACGAGTTGGATAAGTGTGAAGAGCTAAATATTAAAGACTGTATTGAATGTGGTGCATGTGCATTTGTCTGCCCAAGCGAAATCCCTCTTGTTCAGTACTATCGCCAAGCAAAAGCTGAAATCAAAACTCGAAAAGATGAAGCCGCTGCTGCAGAACGCGCCAAGATTCGTTTTGAAGAGAAGAACGCTCGTATGGAGCGTGATAAAGCCGAACGTGAAAACCGCTTTAAAAAAGCCGCAGATAACCGCCGTAAAGATATGAAAACATCCGGCGGTGATGATGCTATTGCTGCTGCGATTGCTCGTGTTAAAGCACAAAAAGCCGCTGCGGATCAGGCTCCGAATGAAGAACCAGCAGTGAAACCTGCGGTTGCTGCCGCTATTGCGAAGGCAAAAGCGAAACAAGCTGCAGCTCAAAAAGCGGAAGGCGCTGAACCAGACAACTCTGAAATGTCTAAACTGCGTGAAGAGCGCAAGCGTCAAGCGAGAGAGCGCAAGGCACAACAAGCAGCAGCCGATACTCCTGCAGAAAGCTCAGGCGATACGAAGAAAGACGCCGTTGCTGCTGCGATTGCTCGCGCTAAAGCGAAGAAAGCACAGCAAGCGGAATCTGCTTCGGATGCTCCTGTTGAAAGCTCTGGCGATGCTAAGAAAGATGCTGTCGCTGCGGCCATTGCTCGTGCTAAAGCCAAGAAAGCTCAACAAGCTGAATCTGCTGCTGAAGCTCCTGCTGAAAAATCCGGCGATGCCAAGAAAGATGCTGTTACTGCCGCTATCGCTCGTGCTAAAGC
>NZ_JBFRKQ010000058.1:0-63119 GCF_041469505.1 Vibrio sp. 10N.286.49.E11 | reverse complement strand
GCTATTGCTCGTGCTAAAGCCAAGAAAGCACAACAAGCAGGTTCAGCTTCCGAGGCTCCAGTTGAAAGTACTGGCGACGCTAAAAAAGACGCCGTTGCTGCAGCTATCGCTCGTGCTAAAGCGAAAAAAGCCCAACAAGCAGAATCAGCTGCTCAAACCGAAAGTGAAGCTCCAGCTGAAAGCTCTGGCGACGCTAAGAAAGATGCCGTCGCTGCTGCGATTGCTCGTGCTAAAGCGAAGAAAGCTCAACAAGCTAAGCAAGATGAAACGGCAGAAACTCCTGAGCCAGTGGTTGAAGTGGAAGCTGAAACTCAACAAGAGTCAGTCGATCCTAAGAAAGCTGCAGTTGCCGCCGCGATTGCTCGTGCTAAAGCCAAGAAAGCACAGCAGGCTAAGCAAGACGAAACAGCAGAAACTCCTGAGCCAGTGATTGAAGTTGAAGCTGAAACTCAACAAGAACCAGTCGATCCTAAAAAAGCAGCTGTTGCTGCCGCTATTGCTCGTGCTAAAGCAAGAAAAGCACAGCAAGAGCTAGATAAAAAGAATAATGAGGAGAAAGAGTAGTGGCCTTCTTTATCGCCAGCTCACCGCACGCACACAGTCGTAGAAGCACCCCAGATCTGATGAAATGGGTCGCTATTTGTGCATTGCCAGGTCTACTAGCTCAAACCTACTTCTTCGGATGGGGTTCGCTCATCCAGTTAGTATTTGCTATCGCACTTGCGATTACCTTTGAAGCAGCAATCATGCTGCTAAGAAAGCGCCCGCCAGTGATGGCGCTACGTGACTACAGTGCTGTTGTCACCGCTTGGCTACTCAGTGTCGCGATTCCTCCACACTCTCCGTGGTGGATTCTAGTGATAGGTATGTTCTTCGCAATTGTCATCGCGAAACACCTATACGGCGGACTTGGGCAAAACCCATTTAACCCAGCGATGGTCGCTTACGTTGTTTTGCTGATCTCGTTCCCAGTTCAGATGACCAGTTGGAATGCTCCAGCTAGCTTAACCGCTGAAGCAACCAGTTTTGTGGACTCATTCTTGATGATCTTTACTGGCTTCAATAATGAAGGCTTATCTCTACAACAAGCTCGTTTAGGGATTGATGGCACCACAATGGCGACGCCGCTTGATGCATTCAAAACGGCATTAACGGCAGGCAATACTGCCTCAGAAGCACTATCTCAACCTCAATTTAGTTGGTTAGCTGGCGTAGGCTGGGAGTGGGTAAACCTTGCTTACCTAATCGGCGGTTTAGTGCTGATTAAGCAACGTGTTATTCAATGGTATATCCCTGTGGCTTTCATCGGCAGTCTTACTCTGTTTAGCTTAGTGTTCTTAGTGCTCACTCCTGGTGAAACCGCTTCTCCAACCATTCACCTTCTGTCTGGCGCGACTATGCTTGGTGCATTCTTTATTGCAACCGACCCAGTTTCAGCATCCACGACAGTCAAAGGTCGCTTAGTGTTTGGCGCTCTGATCGGCGGTTTAGTCTTTATCATCCGCAGTTGGGGTGGTTTCCCTGATGGCGTGGCGTTTGCTGTATTGTTAGCCAACATGTGTGTTCCACTGATTGACTACTACACCAAACCTCGCACATACGGTCACTAAGGGAGCGGATACCATGCTAAATGCAATTAAGAAAAACGGCCTTGTACTCGCGATTTTTGCGTGTGCTTCGACGGGTTTGGTCGCGGTAACTCACTACCTGACCAAAGATCAGATCAAACAACAAGAACAGGCTCAGTTACTGTCTGTTCTTAACCAAGTGATCCCACACGATCAGCACGACAACGAGCTGTTTTCGTCTTGTACTTTGGTTCAAGCAGAAGAGCTTGGTACTGAGCAAGCGATGCCGGCTTACATTGCTAAGCTTAATGGTGAGCCAAGCGCGATTGCGATCGAAGCGATTGCACCAGACGGCTACAATGGCGCGATTAAAGTCATTGTTGGAATGAAAACTGACGGTACTATTTTAGGTACTCGCGTGCTTTCTCACCAAGAGACTCCGGGCTTGGGTGATAAGATTGATCTGCGTGTGAGTGATTGGATTCTTTCGTTTGCAGGTAAGCAAGTGACGGATTCTAATCTAGACCGTTGGAAGGTTCGTAAAGACGGTGGTGATTTTGACCAGTTTACTGGCGCTACTATCACGCCAAGAGCAGTCGTGAGGTCAGTCAAACAAGCGGTCCAGTACGTTAACCAAAACAACCAAGCATTGCTTGCTCAACCTCTAAATTGTGGTGGTGAATAATGAGTGACCATAAAACATTGATCAAAAATGGCATGTGGGCCAATAACCCTGCCCTAGTGCAACTTCTTGGGTTATGTCCGCTGCTGGCTGTATCGTCAACAGTCACTAACGCACTTGGGCTAGGCATTGCTACCTTGCTTGTACTGGTCGGCTCAAACGTTTCTGTTTCTTTGGTTCGTAATCATGTGCCAAAAGAAGTACGTATCCCAGTATTCGTAATGATCATTGCCTCGCTAGTAACCTGTGTTCAATTGCTGATGAACGCTTACGCCTATGGGCTTTACCTCTCTTTGGGTATCTTCATCCCGCTGATCGTAACCAACTGCATCATCATTGGTCGTGCGGAAGCCTTCGCTTCAAAAAATGAAGTGCTACCAGCGGCTCAAGATGGTTTCTGGATGGGTCTAGGCATGACATCAGTATTGGTCGTGTTAGGTGCGATGCGTGAGATTATTGGTAACGGGACCCTATTTGATGGCGCAGACCTGCTGCTTGGTGACTGGGCTTCGGTGTTACGAATCCAGATATTCCAATTTGATAACAGCTTCTTGTTAGCCCTGCTTCCACCGGGTGCCTTCATTGGTGTTGGTTTCTTAATTGCTTTGAAAAATATCATCGATAACCAAGCAAAATCTAGACAACCAAAACAAGAAAAACCAGTCATTGAACGCGCTCGCGTTACCAATGCCTAATAAGTTAAATTAGCTTAAACCTCGCTGAGTTAGCTCAACCACTCAGCGGGGGAAATCAGATCTAAACAGTACATATAATAATGACGCTCATAAGAGCGCGTAACCGATGATAAAGCAGAAGCAATCCAAGCTTCATGCCCTAACTATTTGAAAGTAATGTCGCTATGAACAATGTAAAACGAGTAGAAATACTTGAGCGTTTAAGAGAAAACAATCCAAAGCCAGAGACTGAGCTTAACTGGAACAGCCCATTCGAGCTGCTGATTGCCGTTCTATTGTCTGCACAAGCAACCGATGTCAGCGTGAACAAGGCGACGGATAAGCTGTACCCTTTAGCCAACACTCCGCAAGCAATTTTCGACCTAGGTGTTGATGGCTTAAAAGAGTATATCAAGACCATCGGCCTATTTAACTCAAAAGCAGAAAACACCATCAAAACGTGTCGTATGCTGCTTGACCTACATAATGGTGAAGTACCGGAAGATCGCGCTGCATTAGAAGCCCTTCCAGGTGTCGGTCGTAAAACAGCAAACGTAGTGTTAAATACCGCATTCGGTTGGCCAACCATTGCCGTTGATACTCACATCTATCGTGTATCAAACCGCACTAAGCTAGCGATGGGTAAAACCGTCGACGATGTCGAAGCAAAACTACTTAAAGTTATCCCAAAAGAATTCAAACTGGATGTCCACCATTGGCTCATTCTTCATGGACGTTACACCTGTGTCGCACGTAAACCACGCTGTGGCAGCTGTATCATTGAAGACCTCTGTGAATTCAAAGAAAAGAGCGAAGATTAGTCTTTCCGTTCACAACGATTAATCAATACGGCAGCGCTTAAAGCGCTGCTTTTTTATTGCCACTCTCTAGAATCCGCCTCTACATAAGTTTTCACTTCTAATTCTGCGTTCCCAAGACAACAGGCATAAAAAATCCCGCCTTTTATGGCGGGATTCAATTATTTAGCTAAGAAGTCTGTCTTAGATAAACTCCACTTTAGTCACTTCTTTGATAGCAGATAGAACAAATGTTGGTACTGCTGCAATGAAGATTAACGATATTAAGTGATTAAACTCTAGCGCTTCTGTGCTGAATACCAACTGACCGAAGCTTGTGTACACAACGCTTAAAGACAAGATAGCCGATACTGCCACCGCACCAAGTAGGTAGTGGTTAGTGAACGGATTCTTACGATAAATCGTTGTAAACGTACGTGCATCGAACAAGCTCCAAAGTTGAGCAAAGATCAGTGTTAAAAACGCAACGGTTTGTGCGTATTGAGCACTGTAACCACCGTCGAGTGCGTAAGAGAATGTCACAAAGCTTAGACCACCTAATGCGAGACCACGAGTTAGGATACGAGCGCCTAGACCATTAGAGAAGAAGCCTTGGTCACGTTTGCCTGGCTTACGCTCCATGAGATCTTTCTCTTCTGGCTCAACACCGAGTGCGAGTGCTGGTAGACCATCAGAAACGAGGTTAACCCATAAAATCATTAGTGGAGTTAGCGGAAGTACTACATCTGGTCCCATGAGTAGGAATGCAAATAGGATTACCGAAACCTCACCCACGTTCGCTGTAAGTGCTTGGCGGATAAACTTACGTAGGTTATCGAAAATTTGACGACCCTGGCGTACCGCCTTCACGATAGTACTGAAGTTGTCATCCAACAGGATAAGGTCACCTGAGTCTTTCGCAACAGACGTACCTGTAATACCCATCGCAACACCAATGTCTGCACGACGCAGTGCTGGCGCATCGTTCACGCCGTCACCGGTCATAGAGGCAACTTCATTGTTCTCTTGCTGCGCTTTTACGATACGCAGCTTGTGCTCTGGAGTAACACGGGCAAATACTGCAACCTGAGAACAGATAGACAACAGCTTCTCGTCATCCATTTGGTCAAGCTCAGCACCCGTTACCACTAGATCGTCTTCGCTACGGATGATTCCGATTTCACGAGCAATCGCTGCTGCCGTGACTGCGTGGTCACCGGTAATCATTACCGTACGAACACCAGCGCTATAACAGCTATTTACTGCATCGCGTACTTCTGGGCGTGGTGGATCCATGATGCCATAGATACCCAGGATGCTGACGTCTTTTTCAAGCTCAGGGAAATCTAACTCAAGCTCTTCTTCTTTTAATTCACGGAAACCAACGGCAAGTGTACGCAGAGCATCACCACCAAAGGTTTGGATTGCCGCTTCAAAGTTTAAATGAAGCTCTTGAGACGGTGCGGTATCGAGAGCCAAGTTGCCTGAAACTTCACAGCCAACCGTTGGTACGAAACCGCCGTCAACCATGAAGCTGGTTGATTTACCAAGAACAACATCTGGCGCACCTTTCAATGCTAGGAAGTGCTTACCTTGTGGGTCACGAACGATAACAGAAGCCATCTTACGACCAGAATCGAACGGGAACTTCTTAACGATTGAGTAGCCACCCGTTGATAGCATTTCATCTTGTTTAAGACCTGCTTTTGCAGCTGCAACAATTAGTGCACCTTCTGTCGGGTTGCCACGAACCGTCCATTTACCATCAGCATTTACATATTCAGCATCGTTACAAAGCGTTGCAACAACAAGACCTTTCATCATTGCAGGGCTGTTTGTCGCTTCGACATTGTGACCTTTGGTAATGAATTCACCCTTAGGATCAAAACCTTTACCTGACACATCCCAGTAACGACCAGACACATCGTACGCTTTCATCACCTGCATTTGGTTTTGTGTTAGCGTACCGGTTTTATCTGAACAGATAACGGTTGTAGAACCAAGCGTTTCGATTGCTGCTAGCTGTTTAGCCAAAGCATTATTCTTAACCATCTTAGTCGAGCCCATCGTTAATACGATAGTAACCACCGTTGGTAAACCTTCAGGAATAGCGGCAACCGATAAAGAGATACCTGTTGTTAGGATTTCTAACCATGGCATACCGTGGTAAACACCGATAGCACAAACAATAGCAACAACCACAAGAGCAACAACCAATAATGCGAGTGCGATGGTGTCCATACGCTCTTGCATTGGTGTTTTCGTCTCTTCCGTTTGGTTCATCATATCAGCGATGTGACCAACTTCAGTTTGCATACCTGTGCTTGTTACCACAGCAAGGCCTGTACCTGTAGTCACGATTGTTGTCATGAAGCCCATGTTCTTCTGATCGCCAAGACCAAGGGTCTCATCTTCAAGGCGTTCAGACTGCTTATTCACTGGCTCAGATTCACCGGTCAGTGCAGCCTCATCTACCGTCAGACGGTTTGACTCAAGAATACGAACATCAGCAGGCAGAATATCGCCAGTATTAATTTTGATGATGTCACCAGGAACGAGGGTTTTAGCTGGAACACTGATCCATTTACCATCGCGCATCACTTCGGCTTCTGGAGCTGCCATTTCTTTTAGCGCTTCCATCCCTTTCTGAGCTTTAAATTCTTGCCAGAACGCGATACCAGTATTGATAAGGATAATCACTGCAATAGCAATAGCATCAATCGCGTGGCCAGTAGACCAAGAAACGATTGCACCAACAGCTAGAATAAAAATCAGTGGGTTTTTATATTGATGAATATACAGTTCCCACGCAGAAGCTGACTCTTGTGCAGTCAGTTCGTTAGTGCCGTGCTTCTCTAAGCGTGCATCCGCTTCAGAAGTTGATAAACCTGTCGTTTGATCTGCGTTCAGTTCGTTTAAAACATCTGAACTTTGTTGTGTAAACCATTTACTCGTCATTTGAGTACTCCACATCAATGCCTCACGCCGAGGCTAATGTAATAAAATAATACTTATTCTTATGTGATAGAAAAATCGCACAAATCAAAAGTGAATATTTAGTCGATTTGGTGCGCTTGAAAAACTATATAGTAAGGATTGTCTATTTAGCAAAGATCGCAAAAGATACACTTGATACACACTTGACAACTACTTTGAAAACACAACCACATCAAACATCAAACATAAAACAAACAATACAAGCCCAAACTATTGTTTAAAAAAGATAAGCACAAAAAATAGACACCCTTTGCACTTTCGTAAAAACCATTAGTTATCGGCGTATTTTATCGAAAATTCCTTAATAACGAAGTAAAACATCGGAATAACCTTTCTATAAACAGGGATATGTTGGCGTAATCATAAATTGATAAAATGGAAAGTTAGATGCCAATTGTAAAAACGAAAGGAAATCAGCAACAAGATGGAGATATAAGTCACAATTCAACAACCAAGGCCATTCTTGGCCATTACAAAAAAGACCAACACTCAAACTTACTATTTATGCAAAACTGCGAATTAAGCGCTAGTGACTGACAAATTAATAAGGCCGTCGCTCTTTAATTTCTTGTAATACAAATAAGAAAAAAGGTAGAGGGGGAGAGTAAGATAGATGATGAGAATAAGAAAATATGACCAAACTCATCATCTCTTTGGTGTTGCTTATGAGCTTGCTCATATATAGTGCTATAAAAGAAACAACCAATAACAAGCTAGGAGCAAATCATGTCAAACGGTCGTATTTTACACACCATGCTACGCGTGGGTGATCTAGACAAGTCTATCGAGTTCTACACCAATGTAATGGGCATGCAGCTATTACGTAAGAACGAAAACAAAGAGTACGAATACACACTGGCTTTCGTTGGCTTTGGCGACGAATCTCAAGGCGCAGTGATTGAGCTGACTTACAACTGGGGCACCACGGAATACGATCTTGGCTCTGCTTTTGGTCACGTTGCTATCGGTGTTGATGACATCTACACAACGTGTGATGCGATTAAAGCAGCTGGCGGCAACGTAACGCGAGAAGCGGGTCCGGTTAAAGGCGGCTCTACACACATTGCGTTCGTGAAAGATCCTGATGGCTACATGATTGAGCTGATTCAGAACAAACAAGCAAGCGCAGGTCTAGAAGGTTAATTCCTTAACCTCTTTGAGAAGTTGGGTTTGAACGCCTGAAGAAATGAAAAACGAAGCGAGCACTATGCTCGCTTCTTTTTTATCACTCTCACCATAATCGATATTCTTTACCAATTATTCTTAACAATCTCATTGATGAAACTTTACATGATAATGATTATCATTTAAATTAACCACCTATTGATTAGTGAGGTAATACAATGATTAGCGAATGGGAAAAACACACGTTACTTGCCGATACTGCATTGCAGCTCGACGATCCTGTACGAAGTATTCTTCATTATCAGCAGGCTTTGAACTTAAGTGAAGAAATTACAGAACGCACCGATATTCAAGCCGATGAACGCTTACTGATCTCGGTGATTTCTTGCCACAATCTTGCTCAATTCTGGCGTTGGGCTGGCGACACTGAATACGAGCTCAAGTATCTTCAACTGGCTTCTGAAAAGGTACTCACACTGATCCCTCAGTGCCCTAATACTCAATGTTCAAGCTTTATCGATTCTATTGGTTGCTGTAAGAAAGCGCTGATCGATTTCATGAAACGCCACCCAAACCCTAAAATTGCCTCTATGGTGGAAAAGATCGATACCGCGACCAACTGTGAAATGATCGCCCGCTTCCGCTTGAATTAAACAAGTTCCGTTAAAACAACGACTCCAAATTTAAAACATAAAAAAGCCCGTCATCAAGACGGGCTTTGTCATTTCAAAACAAGCTGTTGTTTAGCTTAAACCTGTGTGCGACCTAAAGAGATCACAACACGTCGGTTCTTATCTTTACCAATTGGCGAGTTATTGTCCGCAATCGGACGACGCTTGCCATAGCCTTGCACTTGGATACGATCTTCTGGCAGGCCTAGAGATTTGAAGTACTCTCTTAACGATTCTGCTCTGCGCTCTGAAAGGTTTTGGCTAATCCCTTTGCTGTCGACAGAGTCGGTGTACGTTGCCACCAGCACAAGGTCGATGTCTTGGTTATAGCGAACGTAATCGGCAATCTGGCTCAGCCTTTTGCGCGACGACTTGTTCAGCTGGTCGCTGTTGCGGTCGTAATGCAAAATAGTGAAAGAGATATCTTCAAAGCTGTAAGGCAGCAGGTTAGCAACACAGTCACTGAACACATTGTATTTTTCTTGGAACAACACCGACGACAACGACACTTCGATACGTTGATCTCGGCTCTGCCACTCTTGGTAGCTGAATGTCGGATAACGCCCTTTCTCCAACTCACTCAAGATGCCCCAAGCTGTTTGACCGCCGACATAGCCGTCAAATTGCTGGAAGAACTTAATGGTTGTCATACGATCAGCACTTTCACCCGGACGCCAAGGTGGCGGCATAGAGATCAAGCTTACATTGCGCGTCGCACCCATTGGACGGCGCATTTTAAGCTCAAAGTCCAAAATGATTTTTTTACTCGCGCGAGATGAGAACTCAGCATCACCAAAGTTTGGAATTGGGTGGACCAAGCGACATTCAAGTGGCGTGTTGGCTACCATCTCCCATGTCGACTGTTGAGGAGATGCTCCGTAACGCTTTTCTTGTGCCATGACCGATGACGACACAAGTAGCGAAAATAGCATTGAACCTGTTATGAGTTGTTTCTTCATAAAGTGGAGTATCTCTTAAGCAATTCGTTTAACAATGCAGCCAATTGCCGCATTTTTCTCTCACGTTTAAATATGCAATTATCAAGCCGCAATGGGTTAGGTAATTTAAGATTTATTGCCCTTCCCTAGTTTTTATCACTGCTATTATCTGCAATAATGCAGCCTTAATCACACTTATTTGGGCTAACATGACTGTAGAAAACGAAGCTCTGACCCTAAAAAAACGCTTTCGCGGCTATTTTCCAGTGGTCATCGACGTGGAAACCGCAGGGTTTAACGCTGAAACCGATGCATTATTAGAAATCTGTGCCATTACATTAAAAATGGATGAGAACGGAGATCTGCACCCTGCATCAACGCTTCATTTTCACATTGAGCCTTTTGAAGGCGCAAATATAGAGCAGGCAGCATTAGACTTTAACGGAATTAAAGACCCATTTAGCCCATTACGTGGTGCTGTGTCGGAACAAGAAGCCCTTAAAGAAATCTACAAGCTAGTGAGAAAAGAACAAAAAGCTTCAGATTGCAGTCGCGCAATCATGGTTGCTCACAACGCTACATTCGATTTGAACTTCGTTAATGCGGCAAGTGAGCGCTGTAAGCTTAAACGCGTCCCTTTCCATCCATTTGCTACTTTTGACACTGCAGCTCTTAGTGGTCTTGCCTACGGCCAAACCGTTTTGGCTAAAGCTTGCCGCACTGCAGGGATGGAATTTGACAACAAAGAAGCACACTCTGCTTTGTATGATACGCAAAAAACCACAGAGTTGTTTTGCGGCATTGTAAACAAATGGAAAGCCCTTGGTGGTTGGCCTCTTGTTGACGAAGAATAAAAAATAGAGTCGGTAAACGTTTTTTCGTATTGCCTTCATAAAAAACACAACATCCCGAGAATAATATGAATCCTGTTGTAATTTCAGTTTGCATCATGCTTGTTTTAGCTTTGATGCGCGTAAACGTAGTCGTTGCTCTGACGTTCAGTGCAATTATCGGTGGCGTAGCCTCTGGTATGAGCTTGAACGACGCAGTCGCGGCTTTCGAAAGTGGATTAGGCGGCGGTGCAACGATTGCACTTAGCTACGCTATGCTTGGTACATTCGCTGTTGCTATCTCACGTTCTGGTATCACAGATCTCCTTGCTCAAAGTGTTATCAAACGCATTCACGGCAAAGAGAACAGTGCGGCATCGACTGGTCTTAAATACGGCATGCTTGCGTCGTTGATCTTAGTGACCATGTCTTCGCAAAACGTGATTCCAGTACATATCGCCTTCATCCCAATCTTAATCCCACCTCTACTAGGCGTATTCGCAAAAATGAACCTAGACCGCCGTCTAGTTGCGTGTGTACTTACTTTTGGTCTGATTACACCTTACATGGTGCTACCGATTGGTTTTGGTGGCATCTTCCTAAACAACATTCTGCTTAAAAACCTTCACGACAATGGTCTTGAAAACGTAGTAGCAAGCCAAGTGCCAATGGCGATGTTGTTACCCGCTGCGGGCATGATCTTCGGTCTTCTTACTGCAGTATTCTTTACTTACCGTAAGCCTCGCCAATACAAAGAAACCTCTCACACTGTTGTTTCAACAGAAGTGAAAGAGATCAACAAGAAGCACATCCTAGTAGCAGCAGCTGGTATCGTAGCAGCGCTAACAGTTCAACTATCGACTGGCTCTATGATCATCGGTGCTCTAGCGGGTTTCATGGTATTTACCTTCGGTGGCGTTATTGCTTGGAAAGAGACACAAGATGTCTTCACCAAGGGCGTTCACATGATGGCAATGATCGGTTTCATCATGATTGCAGCAGCAGGTTTCGCGGCAGTTATGAAGCAAACAGGTGGCGTTGAATCTTTGGTTGAAGCACTTTCAACAAGCATCGGCGACAACAAGCCTCTAGCAGCACTACTTATGCTAATTGTTGGTCTATTGGTTACTATGGGCATTGGTTCTTCGTTCTCTACGATTCCAATCCTTGCAACTATCTACGTTCCACTAGCAGCAGCATTTGGCTTCTCGCCAATGGCAACAATCGCTCTAGTAGGTACAGCTGCTGCACTTGGTGATGCGGGCTCTCCGGCTTCTGACTCAACATTAGGTCCAACGTCTGGTCTAAATGCTGATGGTCAACACGAGCACGTATGGGAAACCGTAGTACCGACGTTCCTGCACTACAACATCCCACTGATCGTATTCGGTTGGATTGCAGCCATGGTTCTGTAATTAGGTTCTGTAGTTAAACAGTCCTACGCTCACTTTTATAAAGACCGCCTCGTGCGGTCTTTTTTGTCTCTGAGATTCATTCTACTCTTCCTTCCGCTCACTCTCATTGAACTAGCGACACCAAACAAAAAAGGCTTACTCTGATGAGTAAGCCTTAGAAATCATTGCGAATACAGATGACTCTCGCTGAATTACGCAGCGGGAGCATTACTCACTAAAATTTCGCGAATAGACTTAAGCGTCGCTTCCGTTGAATGATAATCCAATTCAACTTCACTAAAGATGCCGTTCACTTCAAGCATTAAGGTCGGGTAAGAAAATACACCCATCGCTTCTTTAAAGCCTAGCTGGTCATCTAACTCACTTTCCAATAACTTGCTAGAAAGGTCATTTTCAAACTGTTGAACATTCATACCTAGCTCTTCAGCCAACTGCAAATGTGTGTCTTGGCTATGTGGCAACATCGCACGAAGGTAGTAAGCATGTTGAATCGCTTCAAGCATCGCTTCGTAGTGGTCTTGAAAACCTGCAGCAATCACAGCGCGGCACGCAGGGTAAGTACTACGAACAGGTTGGCACTCTGTCCAAAAATCATGGTTAAACTCAGTACCCAACTTAGCTTCGATCTGCTTCCAAATCGCTTGCAGCTTGCCTTTCATCTCTTCTGACATTGGCTCATCAGAATCCGGGGCCAAACCACCCACTACATAGTTAAACTCAATGCTCGCAGGCAATTGTTGTTTCAATAACTCAAGTGTTGGCTTGTAACCCCAACACCAGCTGCACATTGGATCATGCACATAATGAAGTTTTACGTTCATTGTTCATTCCTTATCGAGTCAATGATTCGATCAATTCAAACAAAAAAGGAGCCTGATTAAGGCCCCTCATTTTAACTATTCAGCGCAAAGGCTAGAACTTATTCAGCGTCATCGCCAGCAACTTTAGCCGCTGCTTCTTTGATGATTGGCTGAAGTTCGCCTTTTTGGAACATCTCAAGAATGATGTCACAACCACCGATTAGCTCACCTTCAACCCAAAGTTGTGGGAAAGTTGGCCACTGTGCGTAAGCAGGAAGCTCTGCACGGATATCAGGGTTTTGTAGGATATCTACGTAAGCAAATTTTTCGCCACATGCCATTAGAGCTTGAGACGCTTGAGAAGAGAAACCACAGCTAGGTAGCTTAGGAGAACCTTTCATGTACAGTAGAATAGTGTTTTCTTCAATTTGCTGTTTGATTTTATCGATAGTTTCCATTGCTTCCTCGTTAATGGATTACGGCTTTTATTGCCTTTATTCTACCCCAAACTAAAAGAATAAAAACCATATAAAAAAAGCGGTTAACAAGCTAAGCTAACAATTCACACAAAAGTAATGAAATAAGCTTTTAATAAAGTAAAAACTTGCTAAACTATATCGCAAGTCAGCAAATTGACCATGGTTGGCAGTATAGCGAGCCATGAATAATAATATCACTGGAAGCAATCGAAAGAGTTAACTCTTTCATATCAATGGAGAATTGAGCAATGGCATTTGAACTACCGGCTCTTCCTTACGCGAAAGACGCGCTAGAACCACACATCTCAGCAGAAACGCTAGATTTCCACCACGGTAAGCACCACAACACTTACGTTGTTAAGCTAAACGGCCTTATCCCAGGTACTGAGTTTGAAGGCAAAACACTAGAAGAGATCGTTAAGACTTCTACTGGTGGTGTTTTCAATAACGCTGCTCAAATCTGGAACCACACGTTCTACTGGCACTGTCTTGCTCCTAAAGCGGGCGGCGAACCAACTGGCGCTGTTGCAGAAGCTATCAACGCTGCATTCGGTTCTTTCGAAGAATTCAAAGCGAAATTCACTGATTCAGCAATCAACAACTTCGGTTCTTCTTGGACTTGGTTAGTTAAGAAAGCTGACGGTTCTCTAGACATCGTTAACACTTCTAACGCTGCTACTCCTCTAACAGAAGAAGGTGTTACTCCACTTCTAACTGTTGACCTATGGGAACACGCTTACTACATCGATTTCCGCAATGTTCGCCCTGACTACATGGCTGCATTCTGGAACCTAGTAAACTGGTCTTTCGTAGAAGAGAACCTAGCTAAGTAATTATTGCTTACGCTGCGCTATTTATAGCGAGTTATCTATTGAAAGCTCATGCCTCGGCGTGAGCTTTTTTGTATCTGTCGTGTTCCACAAAATCTAAACATTTCGTAATAAACCCGCCAATAGCGCTTATTTCTCGAACTATTGATAGCCTTCTTCCCAACCCTACATAAATTCTCTATTTGCCTGTAATTAAACACTAAAGTTTGCCGACTCCATGCCGTTAAAGGTGTATCCAATGAGAGGCGACATGCAAATACATACTTTAGACAAACCAGGAATCATCAACGAACTGAAGTTCGGCATCGGGATCAGCCAAGCGGTTGAGCAAGGTCGCCGTGCAGATTTCGCGTTGCTGTTATCTATGTTTTCTAATGATGTCCGTGATTGCACGCCAATTGACACCATTGAAATCACAGAGACAAATGAAGATCGCCTGCGCAAACAATTTGGCATAGCAGAACCTCAACAACTGCGTTCAAACCAGTCTTCATATGAGATTTCAGCTCAGCAATCTAATCATTTTCATCAAGCTAGCCTTGCCAGCGCCAAGCTCAGCCATTACTTGAAACCTGAAGCGCTTGCCTTCATGCCTGAAGATACAGCCGACTTACCCGAAGAGGTTTACCAAAACCTTTCTGGTCATGACCGACGCAAACTCGCAAACAAGCATTTACCTGATTTGCCACATGCCACGCTCTACAATGAGCTAACCACCGCGCAACGTCAGTATCAAATTCAAGCTCAAGCATAGCGGTCGCCTACCTTTCCCTTTTTCGCTGTCTATCCATAGCTCTTCTTCGACTAACTCGCACACTTCAAAGTATTCACACGAGTGATATGAACCACTAGCCTTAGGCAACCTAAAAACACCTGATGTCGGTTACCGCTTGAAGTTACTACAAAATGTGACGTGCCACTAACTTCATAAAAACTTATTAATTGGCACACCTTAGTTTGAACCAATTCACACCCGTTGTATAAATTTTAACCCATCCTTATCCGACATGGACGATTTGTTTAGGTACTGGGATGGAAATAAAAAGCTCAATCATATTGGTGACATCTGCCGGCTCGCGACTGGGGGGGGCGATTGCGAACCACTTTGTTAACCTTGGAGCCACCGTCATCCTTTGTGATAAAGACACCGAAGCACTTAAAGCGACGTATCTACAGTGTGCCCGGTTTTCTGACTCTGTTTACCACTACACGCTCAAAGGCAATGACAGCCAAGCGATTCTCAGCGTATATGATTTTATTCAAACCACCTTCAACACGACACCCGATGTGCTGGTCAATAACTGGATAAGCTCCCCAATGCCTAGCCTAATTGGCGATCAGCCTGTGAGCAGCTTTATTAATGATCTCTCATCGATGGCATCGACCCTGTTCGCATTTGGGCAAATCAGTGCTGAGAGATTGCGAGAGGAAGATAAGGAAGGCGTGATTGTGAATGTGATATCTCATGATGACTTTCACGATGTGTCTGGCTTAGAGAGCGCAAACTCAATGATCACTGGCTTTACCCATAGTTGGGCGAAAGAGCTGACTCCCTTTGGCATTCGAGTCGGTGGCGTTGTTCCCGCCGTTCATAACTCCGATGGCAAGCTCAACCGATGTCACTGGGCGCAGCTGCAAGACGAGCTGACCAGAACAACCGAATACATTGTCTCGAATGACTACTTCAGTGGGCGAGTTGTCGCGGCAGAGGTTTAACTCCCTATTCCAATTGAACATGACTGGCTCAGCTCATATTAAGTAGCAGAGCTATTGCCTCTCAATCCGTTTTACAAACGAACCAAACATAAAAAAAGCCCCAGTCTCTCGACTGGGGCTTTCATCTTTTCCCGATAGATAAGTATCGTGCTAGCGAAAACTTATCTCAAAACTAATGCTTACTTATTATGCGTTAGCTTTTTCTTTTTTAGCTTTTGGCGCTTTCGCTTCAGCTGGCTTTTGGTCTGCTTTCTTAAGGATAACTGTAGTACCTTCGAAAGTTTCGCCTTCAACGTATGGTTGGCCGAAGTAAGAAGTTGTTAGAACTTCTTTTAGCTCAGTGATTAGAGGGTAACGTGGGTTAGCACCTGTACACTGGTCATCGAACGCTTCAACAGCTAGCTCGTCTAGTTTAGCGATGAAGTCAGACTCGTTAACACCCGCAGCTTGGATAGATAGTGGGATGTCTAGGTCAACTTTAAGCTCTTCTAACCAAGTCAGTAGACGTTCAATCTTCTGAGCTGTACGGTCACCAGCTTGGCTTAGGCCTAGGTGGTCAGCAACTTCAGCGTAACGACGACGTGCTTGTGGACGGTCGTACTGAGAGAATGCAGTCTGCTTAGTTGGGTTATCGTTCGCGTTGTAACGTACAACGTTTGAGATAAGTAGTGCGTTAGCAAGACCGTGTGGTAGGTGGAACTCAGCACCAATTTTGTGAGCCATTGAGTGACACACACCTAGGAATGCGTTCGCAAATGCTACACCAGCGATAGTTGCTGCGTTGTGTACTTTCTCACGAGCTATTGGGTCAGCCGCACCATTTTTGTAGCTTGATGGTAGGTATTCTTTAAGCATCTTAAGAGCTTGAAGAGCTTGACCGTCTGAGTACTCGTTCGCTAGAACAGATACGTAAGCTTCAAGAGCGTGAGTTACTGCATCGTAACCACCGAACGCTGTTAGAGACTTAGGCATGTTCATTACTAGGTTCGCATCAACGATAGCCATGTTTGGCGTGATTTCGTAATCAGCTAGTGGGTATTTAGCACCAGTCTTGTCGTCAGTAACAACAGCGAATGGAGTAACCTCTGAACCTGTACCTGAAGTTGTAGTGATACATACAAGCTCAGCTTTTTGACCCATTTTAGGGAACTTGTAGATACGTTTACGGATGTCCATAAAGCGCATTGCTAGTTCTTCGAAGTGAGTTTCTGGGTGCTCGTACATAACCCACATGATCTTAGCAGCATCCATTGGAGAACCGCCACCTAGAGCAAGGATTACGTCAGGTTGGAAGCTCTTCATTGCTTCAGCGCCTTTCTCAACAACAGATAGCGTTGGATCCGCTTCTACGTCGAAGAAAGTTTGAACTTCGATGCCTTGTGCTTTAAGCAAGCTAACTACGTCATCTGCGTAACCGTTGTTGAATAGGAAACGGTCAGTTACTAGGAATGCGCGTTTCTTACCTTCTAGGTCGCTCATTGCGATTGGAAGGCTACCACGACGGAAGTAGATAGACTTAGGTAGTTTGTGCCACAACATGTTTTCAGCTCGCTTCGCTACAGTTTTCTTGTTGATAAGGTGCTTAGGACCTACGTTCTCAGAGATAGAGTTACCACCCCATGAACCACAACCTAGAGTTAGAGAAGGTGCAACGTTGAAGTTGTACAGGTCACCGATACCACCGTGAGTAGTCGGGATGTTGATTAGGATACGAGCAGTCTTCATCTTGTCACCGAAGTAACGGATGCGGTCTGCGTTAGTATCTTGGTTAGTGTAAAGACCAGATGTGTGACCGATACCACCGATTTCAACCATAGTTACCGCTTGAGCAACTGCGTCTTCGAAGTCATCTGCGCGGAATAGACCTAGAGTTGGAGATAGTTTCTCGTGAGCGAATTCGTCATCGTAAGAAACTTTACCAAGACCTTCACCTACAAGTACTTTTGTATCAGCAGGAACTTTAACACCAGCCATTTCAGCGATTGCTGGAGCAGGTTGACCTACGATTTTAGCGTTTAGGTTGCCGTCGATAAGCAGAACTTTACGTACTTTATCAGCGTCAGCTTTAGATAGAACGTGAGCTTTGTGAGAAGCGAAACGCTCTTTAACTTCGTCATATACTTCGCTAACTACGATTGCAGCTTGCTCAGAAGCACATACTACGCCGTTATCGAAAGTCTTAGACATAAGGATAGATGCTACAGCACGTTTGATGTCAGCTGTTTCATCGATAACGACAGGAACGTTACCAGCACCAACACCGATAGCAGGCTTACCTGAAGAGTATGCTGCTTTAACCATGCCTGGACCACCAGTAGCAAGGATAAGTGCGATACCGTCGTGCTTCATAAGCGCGTTAGAAAGCTCTACAGATGGTTGGTCGATCCAACCGATGATGTCTCTTGGAGCACCAGCTGCAACAGCTGCGTCTAGAACTAGTTTCGCTGCGTCGTTAGTTGAGTTCTTTGCACGTGGGTGTGGCGAGAAGATGATGCCGTTACGTGTCTTAAGAGAAATTAGAGATTTGAAGATTGCTGTAGAAGTTGGGTTCGTTGTTGGAACGATACCACAGATGATACCTACAGGCTCAGCGATAGTCATTGTGCCTAGGTTGTCATCTTCTTCTAAGATGCCACATGTTTTTTCGTCTTTGTATTTGTTGTAGATAAATTCAGATGCAAAGTGGTTTTTGATAACCTTATCTTCAACAATACCCATTCCAGATTCAGCAACTGCTTGTTGAGCAAGTGGAATACGAGCGTGGTTAGCAGCAAGAGAAGCTGCGCGGAAGATTGCGTCTACTTTCTCTTGAGAGAATGTTGCAAACTCTTCTTGTGCTGCTTTAACGCGAGCTACTAGAGCATCAAGTTCCGCTAAGTTAGTTACAGGCATGGTGGATCTCCTAAAATAATAAATATTAAAAACTTTTTATTAAATTCGCTGCTTGCCGTTAACCTTAAACACCAGCGTTCTTAGTAAATTGCTTTCAGGGCTGAGTATATTATTTCACTGTGTGAAAAAAATTGACCCAGATCAGTTACCCAAAAAGAATTAACCAGAAAGTAGTAAGGCAATCGCAAAAATGAACTTAAGAGCATGATTTATATAGCTTAAACTCACACTTTTCGTTCGCGCAAAAAACAAGCAAACAGACAACTTTTTTCTACATAGCGTAATAAACTGTAAAAAAGTTTCATTTTTAGTCCGTTAAATTACATGTATACAGCTATATTCGTGCTACTGAGAGTATATCCATACCGTTGTACGGGCTAGATTCTGACATAATTTTTATTAATTTCGTGCGTCGGTTAACAGTTACTCAATAATAAATTACAAAATTAAACACTACCAACTAGCTTGCAACAGGCTAAAAACAAAAGTGAGATTCAATTAGTTTTTCTAAAAAGAATCACCCATTTCAAGTTAGTTTTTTTCATTCGCGTAAATCGAGTTTGTCCCTTACATTACGCGCCTAAACTATTCACAGATCAACCCTTCAACCTTAAGTACGCTAACTGGAGATCGCTCTCATGCAAGGCTTAGAACTCGCAATTTTTATGCAATTCTTCCTTGGGCTTGTTGCTGCCGTAAACCCAATCGGCATCATGCCTGTTTTTGTTTCTCTTACTGCTCATATGCCGCCAGAAGAGAGGAACAGGACAGCCTTACAAGCAAACATTGCTGTTGCCGTGATCCTCATTGTCTCTCTTGTTGCGGGGCAAATGCTGCTTGATATGTTTAGTATCTCGCTGGACTCATTCCGTGTTGCAGGTGGTTTACTATTACTGAGCATCGCATTTTCGATGATGAGCGGTAAGCTCGGTGAAGATAAGCAGAACAAACAAGAGAAGTCTGAATACATCAGCAAAGAGCAGATCGGCGTTGTTCCACTTGCTATGCCGCTAATGGCAGGCCCAGGTGCAATCAGCTCGACCATTGTTTATGGTTCTCGCTACCCTGCTGCTATTGATACGGTCGGCATCGGCATTAGCATCATCGCATTCGCAACGTGCTCTTGGCTTTTGTTCCGTTCAGCGCCGGTTATCGTTCGCTTTTTAGGTCAAACGGGTATCAACGTGATCACTCGTATCATGGGTCTGATTCTTGGCGCATTGGGCATCGAGTTCATCGCCAATGGCCTACGTAATCTGTTCCCAGGCTTGGCATAACGTTTAACAACATTTCGGTTGCTCTATAAAGGGCAACAATATTGAAATATAGATGAGGCGAGTAAAGCAATTGGGCTTTCACTCGCCTCGTTATTATGAAGCTTGTATAATGACTGTTAATGCATTTAACAGAAGACGAACCTCTCCTTATGTCACGCAAGCCACTCAAGCATCATTTGTACGTCATTATCTTTGGTACTCACACGCCAGCCGGACGTGCATTTGATATAACTCTGATCGTTGCAATCTTGGCTTCGCTGTTGGTTCTGATCTTAGAATCCATCCCTAATGTGATGACCGAATGGTCACAACAGCTGCGTTATATCGAATACACCTTCACTGCACTCTTCACTCTTGAGTATTTGTTAAGGCTCTATTGCTCCCCAAAGCCAAAATCTTACGCCACCAGTTTTTATGGTGTCGTTGACCTATTGGCGATTCTTCCGACCTACCTAGCAATCATCTTCCCAGGCGCTTCATTTATGGGTGTGGTGAGACTGCTGCGTGTGATGCGTATCTTCCGAATTCTAAAGCTGGTTCGCTACCTGCAAGATTCCAATATTCTGTTGCGCTCACTATTAATGGCACGACGAAAGATACTGATCTTCTTTAGCACCGTCGGCATCTTGGTGGTTATCTTTGGCGCCTTGATCTTTGTTATTGAAGGTCCTGACAATGGCTTCACCAGTATTCCTCACAGTATCTATTGGGCCATCGTGACTATCACTACGGTAGGTTATGGTGACATGGTGCCGCAGACCGCGCTTGGTAAAGCCATAGCATCACTGACCATGCTATTGGGTTACTCTATCTTAGCAGTGCCAACCGGGATCATTACTGCAGAACTCAGTAATGAGATGAACTCGCACAAAGAATTGGTTAAGTGCCCGAACTGTAACCGAGCGGGTCATGATTCAGACGCCATGTATTGCAAGCACTGTGCTAGCGAATTAGCGGATCCAGACAAGCGTGTCGTCACCGACGAGAAATAAAAGCAGACACGAGATTCGAGTAGCGAGATGCGAAGAGATTTAAGGGCAGTTTCGAGGGCCGAATAACGAGGTAGCAATAAACTAAAAAGGGTTGACGTTTGTCGTCAACCCTTTCGGTTTATCAGCTAATAGAATTTAAGCAATCTTGCCTATTACGATTTCTCAGCAAGGATAATGCGTAGAGTACGACGTAGTGGTTCTGCAGCACCCCAAAGTAGTTGGTCACCAACCGTGAAGGCGTTTAGGAAGTCGTTACCCATCGACATCTTACGCAGACGACCGACAGGTACAGACATTGTGCCTGTTACTTTCGCTGGTGTTAGCTCCTGTGCCGTGATGTCGCGGTCATTAGGAATCACTTTAACCCAATCATTGTGCGTTGCGATGATCTCTTCGATCTCGTCCATTGGCACGTCTTGCTTAAGCTTGATCGTTAGTGCTTGAGCGTGACAACGCATTGCACCGATTCGTACACAAGTACCATCAATTGGGATTGGCTGACCATCTAGACCAAGAATCTTGTTCGCTTCAACACCGGCTTTCCACTCTTCTTTACTCTGACCGTTTTCACGCTTCACATCGATCCAAGGAATCAGTGAGCCTGCAAGCGGAGCACCAAATTGGTCTGTTGGGAATGAAGATGAACGAATCGTATCAGCCACTTTCTTATCGATATCAAGAATTGAGCTTGAAGGGTTTGCTAACTCAGAACTTACGCTGTCGTTGATCACACCCATTTGTGAGATCAGCTCACGCATGTTCTTAGCACCCGCACCAGAAGCTGCTTGGTAAGTCATGGCACTCATCCACTCAACCATGCCTTTCTCGTACAGACCACCTAGAGCCATAAGCATTAAGCTCACAGTACAGTTACCGCCAACGAACGTGTTGGTGCCGCTGTGAATGCCTTGCTGGATTTGAGCCAAGTTAACAGGATCAAGAGTGATGATTGAATCAGCATCCATACGCAGAGTAGATGCTGCATCAATCCAGTAACCTTTCCAACCTGCTTGACGCAGTGCTGGGTATACTTTTGATGTGTAATCGCCGCCTTGACAGGTAATCACAGCATCAAGCTGTTTTAGGCTATCAATATCAAAAGCGTCTTGAAGTAGACCCGCATCTTTACCACCTAAAACAGGGGCAGGAATACCAATCTGAGATGTGCTGTAATAAACAGGCTCAATCAAGTCGAAGTCTTTCTCTTCAACCATACGTTGCATCAGTACAGAACCAACCATACCGCGCCAACCAACTAGACCTACTCTCATCGCTCACTCTCCATGTATAAATTAAAAATTGCTCTCCCCCATCTATAAGTTTTTCAGAAACAGAACTCAAGTGCTTTTTGTCAAAAAGTGTAACTTTTTCGTTTCTTTTAAGTGAACGTAATGAATCGTGCAGTTATCTCTGTATCGACATTCCATCTCCACCTCATTGATTAAGCGTCCATTATCGTCAAATTCAAACATTTACATCGCCAAAGTCGATTCAATCGACGCTCATCACAAACAGTAAATCCCTCTTTTAAACCAAGGTTAATCAGAGTTTTATTTTACAAAACGAAAACAACGTGCGACAGATTTCAACATGTAACAATCATGAATGTAACAAAAATTTAGATTATGAAACCACAATTGATTGAGTTAACAGTCAAATATCACAACTTGGGCGTATTTTTTCGATATAATAAACTAATTACTGTAGTGTCCGTTTTGCACCACACACTATAACGAAGCACTATAAATGCTCGAAATCACAAGAGGCTTTTATGAAGCAGAGTAAAACTCGCCTACCGAACCTATTGCAGGTATTCATCGCGTTAGGACTATTTCTATCCCTTGCTTTTTCCTTTACTGCAAAGCTTGACCTTCCAATTCAACTTGCCTTGTATATTGGCTGGTTCATTATCATGGTTCTTGGTATTCGTCTTGGACACCAATACAAAGACTTAGAAAAAGCAGCACTCAAAGGAATATCCAATGGCTTAGGCGCGGTTTTAATACTTTTAGCCGTTGGCGCTCTTGTTGGTACTTGGATCTCAGGCGGGATCGTACCTACTATCATTTACTATGGTCTGAAAGCTATCCACCCTTCTATCTTCCTTTTAGCGACCATGATCATCTGTTCTCTAACTGCATTGGCGACCGGTACTTCTTGGGGTGCTGCGGGTACAGCAGGTATCGCGATGATGGGTATCGGCCAAGGCCTAGGTGTTCCAGCACCGATTACTGCAGGTGCCGTGCTGTCAGGCTGTTACTTCGGTGACAAGATGTCTCCTCTTTCTGATTCAGTGATTCTGGCTTCTTCAATGTCTGGTGTTGAAGTGGTTGAACACATCAAGGGCATGCTTCCAGTTGCGTTAATCAGCTACGTGATTACAGGCATCATGTTTACTGCGTTTGGTTTCCACTACGCGGGCAACGTTGACATGAGCCAAGTAGACTCTGTAATCAAAGCAATGGAAGTTCAGTTCTACATCACGCCTTACTCATTCGTTCCGGTACTTATCGTGCTTGGTCTGTTGGCTTTCCGTATGCCTTCATTCCCGGTCATCAGTTTTGGTTCTCTGCTGGGTATTATCTGGGCAGTCATGATCCAAGATATCGACTTCCTAACGGCATTCAACACGGCTTGGGCACCGTTCTCAATCTCATCTGGCGTAGAGTTTATTGATTCGATTCTTAACCGTGGCGGCATGTCTTCAATGCTGGGTTCAGTTGCGGTTATCGTATTTGGTCTAGGTTTTGGTGGCTTACTGGATAAAGTGGGCGTACTAGAGACAATCGCTAAGGTGTTTGAGCGCCGCGTAAACAGCGCAGGTTCACTAGCGACTAGCACAATTGGTACGGCTTTCATGGGTAACGTATTCGGTTCTGCAATGTACGTATCGTTAATCCTTACACCAAAAATCTGTGCGAAAAACTACGACCGTTTAGGCTACAAACGTAAGAACCTATCGCGTAATGCTGAGTTTGGTGGCACGTTAACGTCGGGTATGGTTCCGTGGAGTGATAACGGTATCTACATGGCGAGTATTCTTGGTGTTGCGACGCTGTCTTACGCACCGTTCATGTGGTTAAGCTTCATCTGTATCATCGTGACTATCGTGACATCTTACATGGGTTGGTTCGTTGATAAGTGTGAACCAACAGCACCAGCGTTTGAAACTGAAGAAGCAACAGAGTTAAGCAAGCAACAAGCTTAAGTTCAGGAGCTAACGCTTTCGAACGTAACTCAAAACGTTAATGGATAAATGCAAAAAGAGCGCCCTAGAGCGCTCTTTTTTGATCTGCTGATTTACTTATTTATCTATTTATTGGCGGTTCGTTTACCCAACCAGTAACCGATGCCTAGCGGTGCAAAGAACACTACTAAGATAAACAGGATGAAGTAGATAATCACACCTTTGATTAACTCCATTAGCTTATCAATCGCCAGTACCACCACCTCTTGAGAGACGCGATCAAGGTCTTGCGTGAACAGTTCTCTTTCTGAAGTCACAATGCCGGCAATCTCGATGCGCTCTTTCGCAATCATCTCTACAAGTGCTTCTCTCTCACGTGTCACCATTTTTTCTAAAGCCACACGTTCATCGCTCAACATCGCCAGTTTTTGGTCTGTTTTGTCACTAAGATCATTGAGCAATGGCTGCATTTCTGTCGACATAATAGAGGCTAGCGTTTGCATGTATTCTGGGTTGTTCTCAATAAAGTCTTGCATGCTTGCTGATGTTTGACGAAGGCTTTCTAGCGTCATCGATAGGTCTTCACCCGTTAGCGAGCTATTCAATGCAACCAACTCAGCTTTCCACGTCATCAGTTTCGGTGTCTGGTCAGCCATTAAGCTTAAGCGGTCTGATGCATCGCTCATTGCTTCTGGCATGGTGCCTAAACTCTGGACGATTTGCGACTCGTCTTTACCAAGGTAACTTAGCCATTCACGGTAAGCAGGCGTGCTTCTGAATGTGAGATCTTTAAATGGGTGGCTAGCGGCAAACTGAGCAACGAACGCTTTGCTTTTTTTGAAATCACTGGAGTTCAATACACCCTTTGCCAATTTCTCTGCTTCTTGGTCAAGAAAACGAGCAGCCTCTACCGCATCATCCGTCGCGAATAGGTCCGCGCCATCGCCTTGGCTATAAAACTGATTCATTTGGGCAGTGAAAACCCACGAGTCAATTAACGCAGACATTGGGGAAGTTTGGTAAGCCGCTTGTTGTAATCCCTGCTCTGCATGGATCTTCCAAAGCAACACATAAGATTGATGTAAAGTGTCATCAGCAGGATAAAATTGCGCGATTAAATCAGCCGAGTCTTCTACTCGTGTAAAAAACATCTTGGCGTATTCACGCGTCATGAGCCGAGCATTTAACTCTTGTTGAGTGAGAGGCGTCGTTTGACTATCTAACTTAACTTCTAAGAGAGAACAACCACTTAGCACAATGCTAAGCACCAACACCATCCAACTTCGACTCGAAACTCGTAACATATAAACCTCTGACAAAGACTAAGGGCGCTGATTGTATGAGCGCTTCGTCAGAGTATTGTCAAAAATCCTGTAAAAGTTAACGCTGACTGTCTAAATATTCATGAGCAGAATCCACAGAGGCTTTTATAGCCTGCTCTAGTTCAGCTAAATCATGTTCACTGATCGCTCTGGACTGCTTCATTGTCATTTCAATGGTTGCGGCAATGATGGCTAACCGAGACGCTTTAATACTGCCAGCCACGCCTTTTAAGCTATGTACAATGCGAGCCGCGGAGGTTTCATCTTTGGTCAACAAAGACTTAAACTTCTCGTAGTCACCTGCGTGGTCTTGTACAAACACACCAAGCAAGAGTTCGACAGACTCAGCATCACCATCGAGCGTTTCTAACATGTCTTCGATATCAATCGCAGGCTTTGAATCTGTGACACTGGCAACGTGTTTCTCTACTACTGGCGCCTGTTCAGGGACTTGCTGAATAGAGTATTGCGGTACAACGGGTTGGCTTGTAACGTTAACGCTCTGCGGAGGTTGAGAGTCGGAAGACTGGCGCGTTGGCCTGTTCTCGGATACATAAGCGTCACTATCTGCTTGTTTCACTGCTGAGGAAACAACATCGCTATAAGAAGCGTCTTCCTTACTTGAATTAATTTCTAGTTCAGAGCTGAGTTCTTGGTCTGCTTCTTTCATCGTTTTTGTGGACCTAACGCCCCAAAACACTATCCCGCTCATCGCCACCAAGCTTAAGCCTAGCATCACCAACAATAGGTTGAATTGACGATCATGGAACTCAGCTTCGAGTTTTATGATCTGTTCATTTACTGAGTTTTTCTTAATCTTATCAACCAAATAGTTAAGCTGAGCGTAATCACTCAACAATGCTGACGCATCAGCCAGTAGTTGTTGGAGTGCATCTTGTTCTTCGTTTTCTAAGGAATAAGATTTTTCTAGAATGGAATCAAAGGCGCGATAAGTCGCTGACGAACTTTGATTTTCAGAATACATGGCTTCAAATACCACAACACCGAATTCGTTGAGGAGCGGTTTTAGCTGAGGGGAAAGCTCTTTATCAGCACGCAAGATCTTAATGTTATCAACGATGTCTTGAACTTGGCTTTCTATTGGAATGAACTCATCGAACTTTTCTAGGAACTGATCAGCTACGTACAACAGTTGGTTGACATCAGGACGAAACAAGGCGTGTTGGAAATCAGATTCAATCTGCAGTCGGATCGAATAAACCAACTGAGCATCGAGTGCGAGATCATTGATACGAGAGACTCGAAGCGGTTCTGAGAAATAAAGCGATTGCCTCAATTCGTTGACTCGAATACCGAGCTCTTCGATTTGAGCTAGAGAATTGGTGTAGGAACGGCTTAGATTAAGAAGAGCCAATGAAGGAAGTAACCACAGAGCCAAGAGCACAACCAAAAAGGTGGCTGGTTTTTTAAAGCGTTTGGGCTTTGCTACTGATTGTTCCATCTATATTCCTTGTGCGTGTTAACTTGAAGCCATGACCGTAGCTAAAAGATTAAGCACAAAATAAGCGACAACGTCCTGCTGCCGCTTTTATCCGTTAACTTCGGACTATGACTTATTGCGAGTCAGTTGGTCACGTAAGTTCGGTGGAGTGCCTTTAATCGTTAGCGTGTCTGTCTCCGGATCGTAAAAGATACGTTCGCCTAGAAGCAGACTATCAAAACTAACATTCAAACCGCCACCAGCACCAACAAATTTTGTTAGTTTACGCATAGTTGCGCGATCGGCTGGGAAGCTGTCTTCTAACTCGTAGCCTTGCTCACTAGTATAGTCAAAGAAGCTTGTGCCATCTGTGCTTGCTGGCAACTCACCAGAAAGTTCACGAACTTGTACTTCATCGCCCGCTTTAAGCTGCTCGTTACAGTAATCCGCAACCTGCTTTTTGTAGCTGATCGCTTCTTCTTTCTCTAATTTAGAGTCAGAAACGAAGTCTTCTACCGCTTGCATCAGTACTTGGTTCTGCTGTTTCGCATCCAAACCGACTTCAGCTTGTAAGAAATCTAAGAAGAAATCCGCGACTTTACGGCCAACACGTCCTTTAATATAAGTTAAGTAACGGTTTGACTCTTTATCAGTCTCATAAGTAGAAAGGTCTAGGCGAGCCGCGATATCCATTTTTGAGATATCAAGGTAGTCAGTCGCACTAATATCAAGCCCTTCAGTTACCTTTAGGCTTTGGTTTGAAGGCAATAAACCAATGAAAAGGTAATCTGTTGCAAGTGACTGATATTCAGCCATTACCAAGATACCTTCGTCAGCGAATGGGTACTTTGATAGTTCGTCTTTTAGACGTTGCGCACTCTTTTGAGAAAAATCGTAAAAGTTTGTCTCACCAGCACGAAGTTGATGCAACCACTGCTGGAATTCGCTGTCAGATTTGAAAGAACCAAACCCTTTGCCTGCTTTTGAATTAAAAACACGGTGAAGTTCAGCAACTAGGCTTTCAGATGAAGCATCGTTTTCTAGAGATTCAGCACGATAGTTAACAATCAGCTCATCCTGATCGTTCTTGCTCAGCTGGTGTAAAATTACGTTGGAAAGGTGAAGGCTCATAGTGAAAATATTACCGTTCAGGTTTCAGTTGTCGTGCATAGTAGGTTATCATAAGCCGCTTTTACTATCATTATTAGAGTCCTTATGCCGATTATATCTAAATACACAGATGATCAAGTTGAAAAAATCCTAGCTGAAGTAGGTGCTGTACTAACTAAGCACAAAGCTTCGCCAGAACTTTCACTGATGATCGCTGGAAATATCGCAACCAATGTCTTAAATCAGAATGTTGCTGCTTCACAACGCAAAGGAATTGCTGAAAAATTTGCCGAGGCTTTAATTTCTTCTCTTGAAGATAAAAAGTCTCACTAAATTTGATTGACGGATAAAAGAATTATAAATGGTAGACAGCGCAAACTCATATAGCGATCGCGTATCTCGACTGGTTGGTTGGGGTCACTGGTTTGCATTTTTCAACATCATTGCTGCGATGTTGATTGGTACTCGTTATATTACTCAATCTGCTTGGCCAGAAACCTTGCTAGGCCAATTCTATTTGGCTGCATCGTGGGTTGGTCATTTTGGTTTTTTAGTGTTCGCGCTCTATCTATTAGTGCTGTTCCCGCTCACTTTTATTCTTCCGTCGAGGAAGTTATTACGTTTGGTTGCCGTTATCTTCGCGACCATAGGTTTAACTGTCCTACTGATTGATACCCAAACGTATCAAAATATAAACCTCCACCTGACGCCTGTCGTGTGGGAGGTTTTATTCAGTGGAGAGGAATCTGCATTCACGTCTGATTTGCAGCACCTCTTCATTGTTATGCCGCTTATCTTCTTGCTGCAACTCGGTCTATCTGAGTGGGTTTGGCGTAAGCAGCGTAAACTGTCTCATAAACACATTGGCCGTCCGATTACTGCCGTCTTCTTCTTGTGTTTCATCAGCAGCCACTTGACCTACATGTGGGCTGATGCGTACTTCTATAACCCAATTACTAGCCAGAAAGCGAACTTCCCACTGTCTTACCCAATGACAGCGAAAAGCTTTATGGAAAAACATGGCCTATTAGACCGTGAAGAGTACCTTGAGCGTTTAGAAGCGAACAAAGAGAATGTAAACCTAGTTAGCTACCCGCTAGAAAAAATTCAATACAACCGCCGCAGTGATGATCTTAATATCCTGATGGTGAGTGTGAACAACCTTCGCTCTGACGCTCTTAATGCGACAGCGATGCCAAACAGCTATGCCTACGCACAACAGTCGATCAACTTCACCAACCACTACAGTTCAAGTAACGATATGTTTGGTATTTTTGGCTTGTTCTACGGCCTACCGAGCAGCTACGCAAGCAGCATTGAAGCTCAGGGGTCAAGCGCAGTATTGCTCGATGTTTTAGAGAATCACGATTACAAGTTCGCTGCTTTCAGTGGCGACAACTTTAGTGATGCACTGTACTCGGATATCATCTTCCGAGGCCGTGATGTGATGCCAGAGCAAGCAACTTATGATGACCAGAGTGCCATAAAAGCTTGGTCTAACTGGATTCAATCACCGCAAGCTAAACGCCCTTGGTTTAACTTTATTGAATTAACCACACTGGATAACTTCGCCAGCTACGATTCAAGTTCAGAGTCGGACTCTACGCTAACGACAGCAGAGCGTTTTGCAGCAGACTATCAAAAGTCGGCGACAGCGGCCGATGCTCAGCTAGCAACTATCTACGCTGAACTGGAACGCTTAGAGCTTGCCGATAACACGGTGGTTATCATTACCTCTAACCACGGTACTGAGTTTAACGAAACCAAAACCAACAGCTGGGGTGCAAACTCCAACTACAGTCGTTATCAGTTACAAGTACCACTGTTTATCAGCTGGCCTGGCAAGTCTGCTTCTGAATACACCCACCGTTCTAGTCATCTAGACGTGTCAGTAACACTGATGCAAGAGCTATTGGGTGTATCTTCGAACCCAACAGATTTCAGTAGTGGTCGCAGCCTGTTTAATGAACGTAACAGAAAGTGGATTCTCGCGGGCGACTCTCGTGAACTTGCTCTTGTTACTGACCAGCAAACAACGGTGTTGGATAAATTTGGTAACTACAAATTGTACGACCAAAATTACAAGCGCCTGAAAAACGTAAGCCCTCGCTTACCTGTGTTGATGCAAGGCCTGACAGAGCTACAGCGTTTCTACACAAAAAATGACTAAATAATCAGCAAACAGCAAAGGGAAGCCAATGGCTTCCCTTTTTTATTGCCGTGAATGATTAGAAAACAAGCAACAAAACAAAATTATGAAAATTAAGGGTTTACAAGATCCTCCACCCCTTATATTATTCACACCACTGGAGGGATGGCTGAGTGGTCGAAAGCACCGGTCTTGAAAACCGGCAACCGTTAATAGCGGTTCTAGGGTTCAAATCCCTATCCCTCCACCACTTTAAAGAAAGCCGCTGAGAAATCAGCGGCTTTTTTGCATCTGAAGCTTTTTAAAATATAAAGCTCATCTAACAAAACTCTCTACAGTCCCAGTTTCAAACCCATTCACTTTATACCTAGTTTTAAATTCCGATCTCACCGTTCTAAACTAAAAGTTCATGCGCCTAAGCCACTCCCCTCATAACTTTACCTGCAAGCCAATTAGATACTTTCTTTTTTAATAGCACAGAAACACTTCACGTATAACAAAAGTTGGGAATACTTGGCTTATTGAATATTAGATTTTGTCGGCTTCTTAATAAACCGAACAATAAATAATCATTCAGAACAAAAATACCAAAAAGCGTTCATAAAAAAAGCAGTCAGTTAATAAGGGTATTTACAAGCGAAAGCCACCCTTATATTATACGCGCCACTGGAGGGATGGCTGAGTGGTCGAAAGCACCGGTCTTGAAAACCGGCAACCGTTAATAGCGGTTCTAGGGTTCAAATCCCTATCCCTCCACCACATTAAAAATGAGATAAGCCGTTGTATTACAACGGCTTTTTTCATATCTGCAAGGTGCCAAGTCAAACCATAAGGATTGACTCAGACAATGTACCTTTTCCGCGCCCCAAATTGCACCTACTACACACGTGTTTGTCTGCCGAAAAAACTTCGAGATAATGGCTTTCCGTTCGATCTGAAAGTATCTTTACTAACCAAGAACCGTCAACTTGCTTCTGAACGCAATCTAACCGTTGCTGCTAGTCTAAAAGAGTTAATAACTAAAACTCATGGGCAAAGTTGTGTAGAAGGCTTTAAAGCGGATTGTGATGCGATTATCGATGAGGTTCGTAGTAAGTTTGAATCGAATCAACCTGATATTGAGGTATCTGCCGCTCCAGTTCGTAAAGCAGAACATCGGGACTTAACTTCTACAGTTCACCGAAAGAATCACCCTGTCGTTTCATTAAAAGCGGCGCTAGACGCTTTTGTCGCTAGTAAGAAGTTGCAAAATATCAGACCTTTAACAGTGCATCAGTTAAATGCTCGTGCCAGTCACTGTATTAACCTGTTACCCGTTGAATCCGTGGATCCTGTTACTTCGGCTCATGCGTTGGTGTACCGTGACCAACTCCTCAAGGAAGGGCGTAGCTATAAGACAAACAAAGAGTACCTTGCTGCTGCTTTTCAGTTTTTTAAGTTTGCTAAGATGATGAATTACATCGCACTGAACCCCTTTGACGGCATTAAGGTAGATAACAAGCCACTCAAGCCTACTAGTGAAGAACGTGAACGCTGGTCACTCAAGGATCTTAAGCTATTCTTCAAGTCTCAAAAATTTGTTGAACAGGATGTAGAGTTCCGCTGGATCTCGTGGATATTGCTTTACTCAGGAATGCGTCCATCTGAAGTGTGTCAACTAAGAGTGAATGACATAAAAGAGGCTGATGGGAGCTACTATTTCGCTGTCAATGTTGACGATGAAGGTAAGTACGTCAAAAATAGCAACAGCATCCGCAAAATCCCTGTCCATGGTCAACTAATTAATTTTGGATTGCTGCAGTACATTGCAACTAGGAAGTCCAGCGGTACCAATAATCTATTCAGCTATGAGCCAAAAAACATCTTTGCCGATTGGTCTAAGGCCTACCTTAATAAAATGACCAAGTACCAGACATCTATTGGTATGCTGCCACGCCACCGCCCAACGAGTTATGGATTCAGACATACTTTTATTGATGAGTTGAAGCAAAAGGGTGTTTCTGAGTTGATTACAGCTGAAATCGTAGGCCATAAGCAGCAAGGGGTAACGTATGATCGCTACGGCAAACAGTTGAATTTGAAGGAGCTTGCGAAGGCATTAAACAAGGTTACTTTTAAGCTGTAGTGCCGTGTGCTATTTCAATGTTAAGAAAAGCCGAGCTAGCTATTTACCGAGCTAGCTCATATTTGGACAGGAATCATTTAGAGTACTCTGTCTAAGTCGACTAATATTGATTAGAAAAAATATCCAAAATTATCAAAGATCTATAATTAGTTTCGCCCTCTTTATCTACAAAACGAGCGGTGAACGTTAGCCGTAGAGTACAGGGCAAGATCACGAAGCTTTACCTTAAGCTAAGTTTTTTATCTTATACTTCTTTTTGATAACAAACCAAGTCAACCATGTCTGAGCTCAATTTATTCAAATACTTTGTAGCCATTGAAGATACACGCCAATCAGGATAAGTTGTAAATAAACTCTTAGATATTCTGTTCCTTACCATTAGCGTTGTGATTGCAGGGAGTCAAGGTTGGGAAGAAATTGAAGAGTTCGGGCGTGACAAACTGGATTGGTTGCGTAAGTTTTTAGTTTTCATTGCATTTTGACCTTATTACTCTTTATTAAAAACGACGTATATTCCCTCAAAAGTAGCAACCAACTCATCCGCACAAAATAGATTGCAGGCTATTTGAACACGACCTTTTCCCTTGCGTTGAAACGCACGATGAAACCGAGACCACGCCGTAAGGTTGTCATATTTACATACTGCTGTTACATCTTTGCTGGCGGGTTTCAGGTATCGAATGCTATTTTCTTGAATAACAATTTGATGTTTTTTACCCTCCAACTGGGCATAAACTAAAGACCAACCTGCCAAAATACCAACAACAGATAAGCTGCCGCCAAACACCGTATTCATGTGGTTGGTATTCATTCTCAATGGTGCAGTAATCTCGATATTTTTGCTGCTACAAGTATTCACACAGATACCGAGAGACTTTGATACTGGTATATGATGATGAAGGTAGACTTCAAGCTCTCTATGTTTCATATAGACCGTTGCCTTTTTCAGACCGCCAAAATATTGCAAAAGTCCGTTTTAGAGGGATGCAGGAATTACACTTTAGCTAATTCAGTTAATACTTGCTTATACGTATCCACTGATTGGGCTCCAGAAATAGCGCTCTCGCGATTGAATACAACTGTTGGAACACCTGATATACCCGCTTGCTTCCATTTCTGTTCCAGCGACTGGACATGACTTCGCATATTATCGTCATCTAGGCATTGCATTGCTTCGTCAACATTAATACCAAGACTTTGCAACTCTTGCTCGAGGGTACTCTTGCTGGATATATCTTTTTGCTCGCTATAAAACGAAGCAAATAACCGATTTTTAAGCTCGGTTTGCTTGCCTACACTTTTTGCATGCTCCAGAAGAATATGAGCATCAAGGGTATTTACAGCTTTTAGTCCGTCAAAGTAGTCGAATTTAAACCCAACGTCTTCTCCAAGCTCTGTCATCTCTTTTCTGAAACGAATGCTATCTTCTAATGTAGTACCGTACTTCCTTTTAAGGTGGGCACGTAGGTCTTCACCTTCAAGCGGCATATCTGGATTTAACTGAAAAGGTTGCCACTCAATCTCAATGCGATCTTCTATACCAAGCTCTTTTATCGCGGTATTTAAACGCTTATAACCGATAATACACCAAGGACAAATCACATCTGACACAATATCCAATTTGATTTTCATATTCATATTTAACTCTTTTTATCAAGCGTTTAGCTTCAATTTTTTTCATTAAATAACACTAAGCAGAACCCAAATTGTTTATTATTCGGTATCCTGCTCATTTTCACCGTAGAGAGTTGCGGTTCTATATTTTTTGCTCACAAAGCTGAATTGATGGAACGGTATTAGTGAAGTTCGGTACATCAGCTTTTATCTTGTCTGCATTTGGGCCAAATGCCGTTTGAAATGACTCTATAGATTCAAATGAAATTGTACTAATCGCCACATATGCCGCTGCTTCACTAGGAACAACACTTGCTAACCCTGCATCTACTGTCGCCCCTTTTAGTGCGTCTCCCAGAAGCTCTCCTATCATAGGAACATGTTTGTTGCAGTAATAATCAAAATCAAAAATCACATCATCGTTATTTGGGTATATTACGTATACTTTAATCATTGCTTTTTTCCTTTTTCTTTCACTAAAGTTTTAAACTGTTGGGGGTTACATTTTGTTATTGGGCATTGCTTTTCCAATCATTGATTCACCCATTATTGCCTGCTTTTGGTGGGGGATGATCCCAGAAAGAATAGCGGTCATTCGATTACGTTTACCTGGAACCACAACTGCTTTTCTACCCAAACCATTGATAGCTATTTCTGCTACTTCCGCTGGATCTTTTGCAACCATTGGTAATTTTGACCAGTCAACACCATTATCAGCTGTCATCGGTGTAGTTGTTAACCCAGGAGAAAGAACCGTTACATCAATACCTTTGGGTTTAAGTTCGCCATGAAGAGATGCACCTAGCTGAAGAACGTAGGCTTTGGTACCTGCATAATTTGAAAAATATGGGGAAACCATATGACCAGAAAGACTTGATACCATTAAAATACCGCCTCTTTTTCTTTCGATCATTGTTGGTGTAAAGTGGTGAGTCAGTTGCAACACAGAGCTAACATTAAGCTGTATCATCTTCAACTCTTGCTCTAGAGATGATTTAGCAAACGAACCATTAACTTCAATACCAGCGGCTAGTACAAGTAGCCCAATACTTTTGTCAATTTGCTTAACTTTTTCGACGCCTTCTGACGTACTTAAGTCAGCAGAAACGGTCGTTGCTTTAATTCCGTAGCGTTCCGTAAGCAACGTAGCTTGCTCTTCAAGCTCTTTTTCTCGACGAGCGACCAAAACAACGTTCAATCCTTTTGCTGCAATCTGGCTTGCCATTTCTGCGCCAATGCCTGATGTTGCCCCTGTGATAAGTGCCCAATCACCATATTTTTCTTTAAAGCTGATACCCATAATTCGTTACCTTTCTCTGTGTTTAGTTGATGGGGTAACTATATGGAATTTGGAGGTACAGGGCTCTCCATAAAAGTTCAAAAATTGCTCACATTAGTTCAAACGAGCCAACCTGAATGGAAAGGTTAAAATGCGTTGGTGTCAGGTTAAACGAAATTGAGAAGGGGATAGGCCTGTTTGTCCTTTAAAGGCACGGTTAAACGTGGAAATCGACTCGAAACCCGTTTCAAAAACGATGTCGGAGATACGTAAGCTATTATCTTTCAGTAACACTTTAGCTTTGTTGATTTTTAATTTGGTAATGTATTTTATTGGGGGTTCTGAATACACCTCTTTAAACTTACGTTTAAAAGTAGAAACACTCATATGACACAATGCTGCCAACTCATCCACACTCAGATCCGCATACAGATTACTTTGGATAATATCTTCAAATTTGGCAAAGTTAGGTTTAAACATAGAAGCAAGAAAATCGAGTTCAGAAGGTGCGCTGGTTCTTTTCGCCATAAGAATGACAAATTCACGTAGTTTGCTCTCGATAAGCAAATCATCCGCCAACTCTGGAGAATCCAGCAATATACTGATGCTATCACGATAGTGCTCTAGCAATTTGTCCACTTCAACCTGCAAAATATTATAATCGACCCTGTATTTTGACTGGCTAATATCAAAGTTAAACAGTGACTGAAATATTTCAGGATAGAGAAGGATACCAATCGCTTCACCTGCACCTTCATCATTATGATAGCTAGTGTTTTCATAAAAGTAGTTGGTGCATTTTGCCAGTATTCCGCAGTTTTTGTTCAATGAAGCAGATTCTGTCTGTTCCCTGACGTTAAAATCGCCATTTGTGACAAACGCAAAACACGCTTCACTGTCTACAAATACGCGCGGCATACGTTTGAAACTGGGTATATCTTGTTTTTGAAAAACAATACGTCCATTATATTTTATTGTTTTCATTTAAAGGCACCATTCAATAGTATTGCGATAAGGATAAAGCAGTCTACCTGCTCGATTAAATAATTGGCTCAACTAGAATCGTGTTGCTACGGTGCTGCACTCATAATCATTAGACATCTAAAACTCGACAACAAAGCTAAAGCTCGAGAATAGTCTACGCATAATCTATTTTTCAAATGTACTCAATACAAGCATGAATGCATGTATAGATCGAGCGAGAGATTCATGTGGTCTTTGCCCTCTTGATTGAACTTTGAGTCCTTGACGAAACGTAAGGAAATAGTCGGTCAAATGCTCTGCATCTATACCATCAATAAGTCGTTCTGTTTTCTCATATTGAGTAAAAAATGCCAGTGTTGCAATACGACCTTGTTCAAACTTCTTAATAACATACTCATAGAGGGCTGGTTCGTTTGATTTTAATTCAACAATACTGTTTGTAATTAAGCAGCCGTAAGTGAGTAGATCATTCTCTGGATTTAAGAACTCACTATCAAATAAATATTGAAGATTCTCTGATATTGATTTATTTGAGTCGAGTTTCCTGAGTACCACAGACATGTGATGCTCAACATAGAAATCTACTATACATTTAAACACGGTTTCTTTGTTGCCAAACGCGTTGTAAATACTGGTTTTCGTTAATCCTGTAACGGTCGATAATTGATCCACCTTAGTCGACGCATAACCATGCTGCCAAAAATATTTGGCCATAACTCCAAGCACTTCTATCTCGTCAAACTGTCTTTTCTTTGCCATTTATCTATACAACTACATAAAATTCTTATTGACACCTATTGTACTAGTTAGTACATTAATTGCAAATGTACTAACTAGTACAATTAGGCAAAACAATTAGGCAAAACAATGAGGAACAAACGATGTATTCAGCTATAGCACTATCACTACTTGGATTTTCCACAACGGTGATTGGAAGTTTGCATTACTTTCTAAAAGTAAAAAAGAACAAGCCGCCCAAAAATCCTATCATCCTTATGCTAGCACTTGCCGCAGGTGTCCTTTTGGGGCTAGGTGCAATTATCAGTGGGATTATAAATATGCATTGGAGCTTTGTTTTCGTTGTCTTAATGTCCAGCTTTTCCATATTTCTTGGTGGTAAATTCATTTGGGTATTCAGTCAAAAAGATACTCCTCTAGGTGATATTGAGGTTGCAATTGGAGATAAGTTCCCACAATTCGAATCAACCACATATGACAACGAGATTTATTCGACTGATGACCTAAAAAATCAACGTGTTCTACTTAAGTTTTACCGAGGTGCTTGGTGTCCATACTGTAGTGCTGAATTAAAAATGTTTAACGATATGAAACCGACTCTGGATCGATATGGAGTTAAGGTCGTTGCGTTGTCGGGAGATACGGCAGAACAAGCAAAAATGCACATCGAACGAGATAGTTTAGATCTTCTTCTTTTGTCAGACCCAGAACTCAAAGTAGTTAAACAATACGGCGTTGAACACCACAAGGCTTTAGGGGCTGACTCGTCTAAAACAAAAACAGTATTAGGGCTGCCATTTCCTACTTCATTTGAATACAAATCAATGTCTATCCCAACATCGATCTTAATTGATGAACATGGTGTCATCCAATGGATAGATCAATCTGAAGACTATCGACTAAGAGCAAGCGAAGAACGATTAACTCAAGCCTTACGCAACGTTTTCACCATTAATAAATAATAAACCGAGAGAATTATTATGTTTAACTACCACAATATTGAAACAGCACCAGAAGCATCAAAGCAAATGATGGAGCAATCTAAAAAATCACTTGGTTTAATTCCAAATTTACATAAAGTGCTAGCAGATGCTCCTGCAACTTATCAAGCTTATTTGAAGACTTATGAGTTATTCACGCAAAGTACACTATTCAGTCCACTCGAAGCTCAAGTGGTTCTGATGACATCAAACTTTGAAAACAACTGTCACTATTGCGTTCCTGGTCATACGTGGATCATGAAATCAGCTAATATGCCAGAAAGCATTATTGAAGCACTACGGGAAGGAAATGAGTTACCTGATGTCAAACTACAAGCGTTGCATGTCTTTACTAAAGAGCTACTAGATAATCGTGGTCATATAGGTGATGAAAAGTTGCAGAACTTTCTAACGGTAGGATACACAGAGCGGCATGCGCTTGAAGTGTTGACAGGCCTAGCTTGCAAACTTATTTCAAATTTCACCAATGCATTATCTCATACACCAGTTGATGCCCCATTAAAGGCTTTTGACTGGACTCACCCTTCAGAGAGGTAAGATCAATCTGAAGAGAGTATCTACTGATACTCTCTTTTAATGGCCGTGTATTTTCATAAGTATATGTGTTGTGGATTAGTAAATTTGGCCACATAGTCAGAACTCTAGGCATAAAGAAAAGTAAGTCAAATTACAAACCTTTAATATAGCCTCATTCCTGCTCTAGCTTGTTATGGGGCACTTCTGAGTTATGAGGTGCGGTAATTGTCGTAGGATGATCTGGTTTCTTTATAGTTATGCCATCGACACAAGGTGAACAATAGTGATGAACCCCAATCAGTTTTCTTGCGTTCTACCCACATACAGCAATATGAGACACAAGCCTTGATTATCACTAGATAGTTACAGCCGCACCAATGAGATGCATCATGTGAAGTGAATATCACACCTATTCGAATCAATATGCCAACGTAAGATGTTTGGGTGGGGAAAGTTTAGTGTGTGAGTTTCATATGGAAATTTTTCAAAAAAATTTAACTTTCTAACCTGTTGATAATCATTGTAATCGTGATTTTTCATAATAAGTAACTAATATTATTGGCTTTTTCATATTTGATCATGCTAAAGAACTCTTGTAGTTTGTTCACAAGACAGCAGAGCAGCCAAAGCTGCCATAAGATTGAGACGTGAATCAACAAGAGAAAAAAGTAAAAAACTATATAGAGCAATACATTGCAAGTCGCGTAAACCGCGTTGCCCCATCGACTCTTCGATCAGAGAAGAGTAAAGCCTTAAAGCTATCAAAGCGCATTGGTCATAGAAAGATTGCGAGTGTTACACACAGCGACATCCTTGCCGTTATTGATGGTTTGCATAAGCATTATAAAAACAAAAGCATCAATGAGTTCCTGATCATCCTAAGAGCGGTTTTTCGTTTTGCGGAGCTGGACGGTGCGCTCGAACGAAACCCTATGACGGGTATTCAAAATCTGAAAGTTACAACATCCGAACCTGCACCGTTTACAAAAGCAGAGCTGAAAAAGCTCCATGATACTGATGTATCGTGTCAAAGTGGGAAAAATGCGTGCTTATTTAATGCTCTCACAGGTTTGAGGATCAGTGAATTACTTGCGCTCAGCTGGGATGATATCATTTGGCAACGTAAGGAAATGTACGTTCGTAGAGCCAAAGTTCTTCAAGAATACAAAGTGCCCAAGACTGAGGGGTCAATGCGAACCGTTGAGCTTAACCAACTTGCTATTGACCTCTTGAAACAGCAGTTGCAACTTACTGGCAAGAAGAAGCTAAGGAAAATATCGGTTAGGCAAGAAGATAACAAAACGCTCAAAAAAGAGTCTGTGCAGTTCGTTTTTTATAACAGTAAGACCAGTAAGCCATTTTTACATGCAGCACAGTTTGCCAAAGATTTCTTCGATGCTTTTCTGCTGCAAGCAGAGGTTAATCACCGTGGAGTTGGTCAATTACGGCATACCTTTGCTTCACAAAATTTAACTGCGGGTATATCGAAAGAGTGGATTGCTGCTCAGATGGGGCATTCAGGTACTCATATGGTTGATAAGCATTATGGGCGTTGGATTGCCTCTGATGCTCCAGATTGTGCTCGTTTGGCAGCCGATAACTTAGCCGAAGCCTTTGGACAAGCACCTGTAACGGCTCCATCTTCTTCTGCGATATCGGTTGAAACAGCGGATCTGGTTGCTAAATTAGAGTCTAATCCTGAGTTGCTAGCGGTTCTTAAGGCTACACTTGGTGGTGCGAAATGATTCTAAGCACTGCCACCAATGGCATTATCGATGCCACCAATGGCATTATCGATGCCACCGTTGCCATTTTCGCTGTCAACAATGGCTGTTGTACTGCCATTAATGGCACTAACAGTGCCAAAGTCGTTCACTTCAAAAGTGATACGACAAGGCAACCCGCTGCGCTCCCGTCACACTTTTACTTCGCAAAAGATGCACGTGAGCTGCGGGCAAGAGAAGTGCCTCTTGACTCTCTACCATGCGCACCTCTTAGGAGGATTGCATGAAAGAGATTCGATTGTTTCACCGTCGGTTCAACTTTAGTTCGAAGCCCGCTGAACGTGTAAAGTGCGAACATTCTTTAGCTCATTCATTACGCATATCACCACCCACTGCGGCAAAGAAATCGAAGCAATTAGAGTGGAATCATGAGCTGCTTGAAAAAAACGTGATCTGGACGAATGGTCAACAATCGTCTCTTAAAGAATGGTCTGAAGAGCAACGGCTAGAGTTGTTGTATGAGATTGCGCCGTCGCCTAAAAAGGCAAATCAAGCGAAGCTGCAAACACAACTTCGTCAGTATCGCAAAAAGGTAAAGACAGCAGTTGATAGTGAGCTTAAAAAAGGAAATCAGGCTGCCGCTCAATTTTTACAGGCTGTACTGGATATGGATAAGTACGTTCCTTACTCACGTATCGATGCGTTTGCAAAGCTAACAATGCAACGCAAAAAGCAGCGAATTAAGATGTTAGAAACATATCTGAATGCTCACAATCAGTTATGCCAGAAGCCGCCAGCCAACAATCTGTATGTTCAAGAAGGTCTTTTTAAAATCCCCCACCAATGGGGGGTTGGAACGGATGTAATTAGCTTAGAAGAGTACGTTTCGTTTACTAGTCAGTTCTTAATGGAATATTTTCCCGATTACGAGGTTAAAGCGGTTATCGGGCATGACGACGAACGAAGTGTGGATGTCAAAACGGGAGCACATGCGCACTACTATTTATCTGGTCGAAACAACCAGACAGGTAAATATGACTTGAGAAAGACTCAGATTAAGGTCGTCAATGAGTATATTAAGCGAACGGCACCTGACACCAAATTATTACCTGATGATGGGAAACTGACGAGGAAGTTGAGTCAAAAATTTGGTCGTTACTTTCAAAAAATGTTATTTGACTATGCTAATCAGCACCTATTTGTTGATAAAGGCTTGGTAGCAAAGCTTGCTCCAGAGTCAGAGCGAAGATCTGAAAAAAGAAGAGATATGAATCGAGAGGCTTCATTACCTAAATTGGAGCGCAGCCATAATTATCACACACACCAATTAGATCTAACTCAGGGAAAAATAAAGTTGGCAGAAAAGAAACGTGTTTATTTGTTAGATGAGAATGAAAAAACCGAGCAACAACTATCACAGTTGATAGATGATACTGCACTGGTAGAAGTACAGCTAAACCAATTACAGGTTGAGCGAGATACGATGCAACTTGAGTTGTCAGATCTCAAAGCTGAATCATCAAGGCTGACTATTCTCACTCAATCGCTAACACAAACCGTAGTGCCAAAACTGGTTGATATCTTTAAGAAAGTGGTACTTGCGATCAATGCTAAAGACAGAGGCGTATTAAAAAAACAAAGCGAGTACCTGAGTTCTGTCTTGAACTCAGTGCTAGACCTACCACCAGGTCTATCAGATAAAATCGTAAATGAGGTGGCTTTGCTGAAAGCGCCTGAAGCAGTGGCACCGAACAATGACCATACCGTTACAGATCATCCTAATAAGTAAGTTAGTCACGCAGCTTACTTTACTAACTAACCATCATAATAATTAAAACAAAGGTATAAACCATATGGCTAGACCAAAATCTTATGCGGATGAAGATGTTATACGCATTGCAACTCAATTGTCCGATGAAGGTCGACAACCTTCGGGGTGGCTCATTAAAGAAGCTCTTGGACGTGGAAAAATTGCTTCTATACAGACTGACCTTGAGCGCCTCATCGGAGAAGGCAGGCTTCCCGAAATAAAACAATCGACAGTAGATACTAATCCTGACCAGAGAGCAGTGGCATCGACTTTTGAGTTGCCTGTTGAGCTTCAAGATATGCTGTCACTCAATGAACAAGAGCTTGGGAAAATACTTCGTGATATGACTATCAGAATTAATGACAAAGCACACATTCATTATGAATCCTTGATGGAAGTGCGAATCAGAGAGCTAGATGCTAAATCTGATATATTGGTAAAAGCTCAAGCGATGGCTGAGCAAGATACTCTTGATATTGAAGTGCGACTACAGAAACAAGTTGAGCGTAATGAGCTACTAGAAGATCAAATCGATAACTTAGAGGTCAGATTAACAAGTTCAAAAAGCGAAAGATCAGATTTGATACAAACCATTAGTCAACTAACTGACTCTTTCAATAAGACAACGGAAAAGGCCGCTCAACAGCAGATTTCGTTGGATGAATTAAGACGAACAGTATCGGATATAGATAAGGCTCACACGGCCACTCAGGTAAAACTGGAATATTCCATGAATGAAGCCAATCAACTTCAATCTCAGTTATCAGGCTTATCTGAGCTGCATGAAACGACCAGAGCGCAGTTAACAGAAACTTCAACCCTTTTTAAATCAACTCAGAAGTTACTGAATGAATCAGACAATCAAATAAGTATTCTACGAGAAGAAAACCGCGAACTGGCTACGAGTCATCGCCTATTGGAGAAGGGCCTAGAAGAAGCTGAAAACGAAATTGCCTTGCTGCATGAACAAAAACAACGCCTAGAAAACGATCTCGTAGAACATGGAAAATCAACAATTTGAAATCCTTGAACTTTATTTCAGTAGGTGAAGGAGACCAATGAAATTAAGAATTCTTAAATCGCCTAAGAATCGCTAAGAAACGAGAGGGGAACTGGGAACGCTTTTCAAAGAGTTGGTGCCACCCAAAAGAAAATTCTATGATGGTTAATCCCTCGAATGTATGGTGTGATATATTTTAATATTAATCAGTCACTTAAAATCTAAAAGTCCACTTTAATGGACTTTTAGCCATGCTTTCAATCGAGATGACCTATAAGTGCATTATGGTGTACTTATAGATAGAGCATAAAATCACTTTCGGTAGAACCAATGAACATTTTATATTTTGACCCGCGCTCTCTTCTTTACTCTTCGAACTATTTAAATCAAAACGATGACGTTCGTCGTATTTATGAGTTACAGCCATTTTTAAGCAATACTGATTTGCTAATGAAAAATGTGACACCCGATAGAAAAGGTGCACAGCGTTTGGCTGATGCAGCAAACAGTGTAGGCTTTCTTTTGTACCCGACTGGAGAACGATTCACGCGTGAATTGTTAATTAAGCATACTGTATTTACTGAAAATCAATTAGCAGCGTTTGTTGATTTGACCTATAAAGTTAGGCTTGATGATAGAGATCCCGTGCGTCTAATGTTAGCTCACGCCAATGCTTTAAATGCGACTTGGTTTATCTGCGGAGACGTTGCGACAGACGATAGACTTAAAGCATTTACAGGGAAAGCGCTTTTAAGTGCAATAAATGAAGGTGTAAGCGACAGTTTGATATCTCAAATTAACAAACTGTCTCACATCTAACAGAGAGAAAATGGAATAATAGTCATAACATTACACATCAATATCAACGGTCGTGGTCTTGACTGAGCGCTGTCTTCCAGTTAGTACATCTTGTATGAAAGCTTCAACCGCTGCTTCATTATTTTGTGACACCGCATCCACCAAACTTCCATGGAATCGTACACTTAAACGATCTAATTCTAATCCAATTTTAATAAGGTCTTCTGGTGTTTTACAACGCTGAATAGATAAATCACTCACTAAAAAATGATGTAATACTAAACCGTCACTTTTTTTATCGGTTATAAAGTCAAGCGCATCAATAGCATCAAACTTTGATGCTATACGCTTAATTGACGACATCATTAACTCATTTAGTGTGCCATCAATAACCTGACAGGTCGGGAGCCATATCCCTCCCGCCTCATCTTTAATAAAAAGTAATTCGCATTTCTTACAATGATGTATGACATGCTTTTCTAACAGCCCAACTGAAGAGCTAAACTCTGATAAAGTTAAGAAATGGTTTTCATTAACAATGCTTTCTCGCTGTTTTTGGCGTTCTCGATTGAACCATCCGTTAAAATATTCGTCCATAACAATACTCAGTTGGGTTGGCTATCATAAATCGGAATACAACATGAGGTATAAACACGAGAAGTGCAAGTGATTTATGAGCAAGAGAAATAGAATTATTATAACTTAAATAATTGTTTTAAAAGAGAAAGGTAACATTATAGCTTGACGTATTTAAGTGCGTCGTATAGCCTAATCAAGGCTCTGGGAGAGCCTACTTTTGTCGCTAAAGTGAAACAATACGTGTCCCTTTAAAAATCTGTTTAGTATTTTCATTGTTCTGTAACTTTTGATTTTGTGAGCGACACACATTCAAAATGTTGTGGGACATAATGGAAAATAAACAATGACTACATCATACATACAACCCATTTCTCCTTTTGCATCGACAGTTGTAACCAGTAAAGATTTAAACAAAGCGGTTGATAGCTTTCTACAACGACGTTCGCTAACTAGTTTAAGTACTTCAGTAGTTTTTCGAGAACAATTACATACGATAGTTCATCGAAAATTCGGAAAATTCAGTGAAAATCAGCTTCGCATGTTTTACTCAGTCCTATCGAACACTGAACCACACTTCTGTCCTTTAATTTTGCAAACTGACTTTGTAAGTCAAATCAAAGAGTTAATATCGACACATCGTCATATTTACCAAATTCATGCATTTGACCTTAACCTTTCGATACTTTTCTTTTTCCGAGATGAGAAAATGTATATTCTCGATGTGGTTGATTTATCCACTCTAGGACTAGAAAAACTAGGAAAAGTCTACAATATTAAAGCATTAGATGACCCAAAGTTAAGACGAGATTTGGAGTGTGCGAGATATATTCAGTCTGACAAGATAAGTAAACGGCTTGAGAAGCTAATCAAGTTGATTTGGAAGAGTGGGACTCAAATGGTTTGCTTTGCTTTATCAAAGTCAAGCTGCAAAAACTTAGAGTGCGTATTGGCTAATATTCCAGGGTATGAAGATCATGATTTTGTGGGAGCATGGTTTTCTAAGGTTCACTATAGCGATTAACTAATTGACATTCTTACAATAAACGATATAGTCAATTGCATTATACAATTGTTTTAAGTGACTATAACACCTTGCTTTAAGGTATTGTTATAAAACGGTTTTATTTAATTTCTTGTGTTGGATATGGGGTTCAAATCCCTATCCCTCCACCACATTAAAGAAAGCCGCTGAGAAATCAGCGGCTTTTTTGTATCTGGCGTTTGCGTAAAGAACTTACGTATTTTCCACTACGCCACCTTTCGGCTCACTTCAAAACGCCCAATCAATTGGTCTAAACGGCTCAATGCATTGCCCATCAAGGACACTCGACGTGCGAGTTGCTTAGTAGACAGTTGTAAGTCAGATATTGAACGTTGGGCTTTATCTGCCGTTTGTCCATTTTTCTGACTGTTTTCATCTAAGTTAGACATCGTGGTAAAGAGGTCACTCACCGCTGATTGAATTTGCTCACTGCGAGCATTTGAGTCGACTGTTAAGTTTCCTTTACTCACATTCTCGACACCTCGCTCCATGGACTCAACAGCACTGCGAGACTTACTATGCAGCTCTTTCATTAGGTCACTAATATGGTTAGCAGCTTGTGAAGTTCGGTCAGCCAGAGTTCTTACTTCAGAAGCGACGACAGAGAACCCTCTCCCGTGTTCACCTGCTCTTGCCGACTCAATGGCCGCATTCAAGGCCAAAAGGTTAGTCTGCGCGGTAATGTCAGTAATGATATCTATAATGTCAGACACCTTAGTCATTTCATTATTCACCTCATTCACGCTATGCGCCGAGCTTTCTACGATATTGCGAACAATCTCCATGCCTTCGACGGACTGATTGTACTCCTTCTCTGCGCTCAGGACGGCTTGTTTCATCACCGTGTCCATTTGCGTTGCTGAGACACTCGCATGAGTAATTTCGCTCTGTTGATACTGACTCAACTGAAGCATATTGCTTAACGCTTGTGATGCATCATCACTGGTTTGCTTCATCACGACACTGCGACGAAACATCGATTCCGAAACCTCTCTAACTTCGTGACTCGCATGGATCAACTCACTCACCGTGTTATCTAAATTGTCGATAAAACTGTTAGTCCAGCGCCCTAAGTTGCCAAGTTCATTATGACTGAATGTGGTGGGATCAAGTCTCCGACTTAAGTTGCCATCACCTTCAGCTAAGGTCTGCATTACCCCGGTCATTTCGTGAATCTTCTTCGCTAGTGGTTTAGCGCTAACTAAACGGAATAAGCCCAATGAAAGCAACGCGCAAGCGAACATAATGCCACTCTGTATAAAAGGTGTGAGTGTATAAAGGTTGGCAAACAGTAATGGAACAAATAGAGGCAGTAGCATGCAGCTGATGAAGTGCTTAGATAAGGTATAACTTAGACTTCGGTCTCTGTAGACCTCTTCTAAATCGGACTCACACATCATGCCAAAGGTGTCTGGTGAACCATCCAATTGAAAAGTGATACCTTTGCCAATAACGGGTATGTGGCGATAGTCAGAATACCCCGGATAACCAATAAACAAGTTATTGCCATTTTTAATGGTTTCTCTTACGCCTGGGTGAAGCTGATTAGTGGCTGGGTCTGTAAAGCGAATCTCAAATTCGGTGTGGTGCTGGATCTTAACCGTTCCCCAATCAGTATGAATCCCTTGCTTTAAGTTCTCGCCGTGTGAAAAGGTATTATCTTCAAAGCGAGAACGAGAGAGCGCAACACCCGGCTGAGTATTAGGATCATGAATGGAGTCGACCATAAAGATATAGTTATCACCCGACTCGCTATAAATATGCCCCGCTTCTCTTTGAATAATGTCACCAATAACATCATTTGGAACACGACCACATAGGAATTGCGGCGCCCCTTCATCCCGAGAAAAGGGGACATAAAACATCAGCGTTACTTGGTCATGAAACGATGAACTCGAAGCCCCTACGTTCAACGTGCGCTGATCCATATACGGCCCATGCAGATAACGCTTTGAAGCCCCTTCAACTAAAGCCTTCTTGTCTCCAAGGTTAACCCCGACATGCTCATGATAACTCGATGCTTGTGCTATCCCCTTAGCATCGACGATCGCCAACTCAGAAAAATCCGTACTGCGTTTAAGAAGACTAGCTAACGTCCCCTGAGCTTGTTCTTCCGTTCGACTTGCCAAATAAACAGCAGAGTCTTCTAAAAAGTCCCATTGATTCTTGACCCAGTTATGCAGAAGTTGAACTCGCGTGTGAGCAATACTTTCAAAAGCTTGTTCAAGCTCCTCCGTCCTACTTCGATTGAGGAAACAAGCTCTGCGCATAGCCAGTTTTCCTGTTGCGCCAAACCAATTAAGCCAACTACGTTCCTTGTCCGTCAGGTTCATTTTTATCCCTTGTGTTTTTATAGACACATGGGTAAAGCAATTTACAGACCACAATTAATCACACAAATACGTAACTAATTAATAAAAAAGCACTTTATATGAATCACAATGGTGCAACCGTGTCTTTTATGGTGCAAGATACGCTTATTTCACACCATCATTTCAATGAGCTATCAGGCGCTAATTTGAGAGGTTAACCGTAAACATGATAAGCCGCTTTTAACAGCTGCATGTGAATCGGCACCAAATCTTGATGTTGAGTTCGATATCCGCCACCGACTACGCAGGCCATCGGAACAGACTCTGATTTCGCTAATTCAATCATGAAACAGTCGCGCTCAAATATCCCTTGTGTCGAGACATTCAAATAACCCAATTCATCGTCTTGATGGATATCGATCCCCGCATCATAAATAATCAGATCAGGTTGATGGTGAGCAATCGCTAACTTAGTGACTTGTTCAAAACAACGTAGGAACTCTTCATCTTCTGTTTCACGACTTAATGGCACATCTAAATCGGATAGCGGCTTTCGTGCAGGGAAGTTTTTATCGCAGTGGAACGACAGAGTAATGATGTCGTCGTTGTCTTGGCAAAGAGTTGCTGTGCCATCACCATGATGAACGTCGCTATCGACGATCAGCACTTTATCGATATGTTCAAAGGTCAGTGCATGCTTTGCCGCTAACACCAGATCGTTCAACAAACAAAAGCCACTGCCAAAATCATGATGCGCATGATGATAACCACCACTCAAATGAATCGCTAAACCACTCTCTATTGCCATTTCAGCGGCCAAGCAGGTTCCACCACTTGAGTAGAGTGTTCTCTCAATAAGTTGTTCACTCCAAGGGAAACCGATACGTCTCATCTTTGCTGCGGGCAAATTACCAGAAACAAGCAAATCCACATACTCACTATCGTGAACCTGTTTTACCTGTTCAACCGAAACCGGCGTTGGTTGGAAGATTTCAAACTGACTCTTCCATAGAGGATCTCTATCCATTAACGCTTCAACAGCACTGTGTAACAACTGATATTTGTTAATTGGGTAACGGTGACCTTCTGGTAAAGGTAACTGCGAATAGATTGGGTGGTAAATTAAAGGAATCATAATCAGGTTAATTGCGTATCTTTCTCAAAATCATAACAGTCTCAGACTTGGCGACAACCCTAATTAATGATAATGATTATCGCTACCATTAATTAAAGAAAAGAGATAACAATGAAAAACGTAATACTCATCTTTGGGGTGATCTGCGGCTCAGCGGCAGCAGTAATGATTTTTGTAGGAATGCTAATGGCCAGTTGGTGGAGCGTTGATTTTCTCGTGTTAAGCCATCAAACTTAACTAATTGAACTGAAAAGGAATCACCATGAGCGTTATTTTTATTACTGGAGCGAACCGCGGCATTGGCTTAAGCCTGACTCGACAATACTTGGAAGGTAACCACAAGGTGTACGCGACTTATCGTGATACCCATTCAGCAAAAGAACTGCTCTCACTCGCAGACCACAACACCAACCTTACCTGCATTCAATTAGAGATAACCGATTACCAAGCAGTAAGCCAACTCCCTTCGCAAATAGAGTCGATTGATATCTTGATCAACAACGCTGGCTACTATGGCCCTAAAGGCTATGGGCTGGGTAATACCGATGTCGAAGAGTGGCGTCGTGTATTCGAAGTTAACACTATTGCCCCACTCAAGCTTGTCGAAACGCTATTGCCTCTACTAGAAGGCAGCCATATCAAAAAGGTCGCTTGTTTATCCTCTAGAGTCGGCAGCATGACCGAGAACACCTCAGGCGGAGGTTACATCTATCGCTCCTCTAAAGCCGCTCTAAACTCCGTGGTGAAGAGCCTAAGCAACGACTTAACCGATGATGGCTTTACGGTGTTAGCACTGCATCCAGGTTGGGTGCAGACTGAAATGGGTGGCGCTAATGCTCTGATCGACACCGACACTTCAGCTTCCGGCCTGATTGAAGTCATCGAGTCAGCGAATACCGAAGTGAGTGGTCACTTCTTCAATTTCGATGGCAGCGAAATTGACTGGTAATCCACAGATGAATGCAGGGCATCTCTCAAACCTAGTTGAGCACTCAACGCTGTTTTGTCTAACAGTGATGCTAGCTGGCTGTTTCAGTGATGGCCCCGGCGACTTGTTCGACGACTATCAAACAAAGATAGCCAGAGTACAAGATGCTGACGAGATAATAGAGGAATGGGAATTTGAAAGCCTACCGAGAAAACGAGAACTGCTGCTTGACGTGCCCTCACTCTCTATCGGCCTCATCGACAGCTACCAGCTTCGTCAGTGTGGATTGTTCAATCTGATTGCAGAAAGAAATTCGGTTCTGGGCAAGGTCGCGGATGAGTTTCGTAATTACGATTATCAAGTCGCGCTACTTGAAGGCGTGGGCAAATGTTTATCCAGTAATGAATTAGACCCAGAGATCGTAGAATTACTAAGAGAAATTGAGCAACAGAAACTCGCACAGTTTCCACTGCATCAATGGAATCTCATCTATGCCAGCGATGCTATGCAGTCACAAATGCGGGGTAGTCAGTGGTTACGCGCTGATATAGGCGATCAGGTACGACAAACCAGTGATGCGTTAGAACACATCAATCAAGCGTTAAACACATCGCTCGTTTCCGGCAAAACCACTGAGGTTCAAGAAGTATTAGAGAAGAGTTCGACCCTTGGGGATTTATACTACTCGCTCGCTCGGGCGTCAGTTGAGCTTGATACCATCACCAAACAGCTGACAACTTTTGATGACAAGATCATCTGTGGTAAACAACGAGACACCACTAAGTTCCGCTATCTCAACAATGTGTTCGAGCAACAATACATAGGTAAGGTTCAGCCTTACATGGCGCAACTGGATGGCTACTATCAGCACATAGCCCCGCAACTAGGAATGTTTGACGCGCAACCTGAACTGCACAGTTATTACTTTCCCATCCAAGATGCACATCAAGCCTTTCGATCATCCACTCGTCGCCATGTTGACTATTGGCAGCAACTGTTTAAACGTTGTGGCCGTAAAGTCGGTCGCTAATCCTAACCTCAATAAGTCTTAGCTTTTAGTGCTCTTTTTAGCGGAAGTGCTTTTCTTAGCATAGGAACCATTCTTAGCATACGAACCGTTCTTGGCGTAAGACTTCTTCGCCCCACCGCCTTTACGGCGTTTGAAGGCAGGTCTCTCGACTTTAGGAAGGTGGCGGAGTGATTCAGGAACTTCTCCCGTTTTTACTTTACCCATTAAACCATCAATCTTGCTTTCTAACGCTTGCATGAAAGGCTGATACGCTTGATTTCGTTCTGCCATGCCTTGCAGCTGGTGCTCCCAATGTGCCGTCATGTCTGGGAAGGTAGAATCCTCAGGTAAGGCATGAATCAAGCCTCTGCCCGCAGGGCTACTGTGAATACTCTTACCTTGGCGCGTTAGCAGCTGCCTTTTGAATAGAGTATCTAGAATACCCGCACGGGTTGCTTCTGTGCCAAGGCCATCGGTTTCTTTCAAAATGGCTTTGAGATCTTTGTTCGCAACAAAACGCGCGATACCTGTCATCGCTTGAAGCAATGTCGCTTCCGTGAAGTGTTTTGGTGGCTCAGTTTTCTTATCACCAATCACGCCTTCACGGCACGTCAACACCGTACCTTTATCCAATGGAGGAACCGTATCCGTGCCATCCCCTTTTTCTTCGGTATCCGTTTTACCCATCAACACCTTCCAACCCGGGTTGATAAGCTGACGCCCTTTTGCGATGAACACGCCACCAGCGATATCAAAGACCAGCTTAGCATCAGCAAAAACCGCAGGTGGGTAAAACTGCATTAGATACTGACGAGCGATTTGCTGATAGATTTTCATCTCGTTGGCAGACAGGCCGTTCACCGATGACTTCTTCGGAGTAGGAATAATCGCGTGGTGAGCATCGACCTTACTGTCGTTCCATGCTTTTGATTTAAGAGAAAGGTCCGCACCTTGAGCGCCACTTTGCAGCTCTTTCGCATTGTTAGCGATAGCATCAACGATCGATTCTCGCTGCGAGTAGTGCTCTTTAGGTAGATAGCGGCTATCAGAACGTGGGTAAGTGATGAGTTTGTGTTTCTCGTACAATGACTGACACGTATCTAACACCTGTTGAGCACTCATACCAAAACGCTTAGACGCATCAATCTGCAAGGCTGACAGCGAGTAAGGCAGTGGCGCAGCTTGTTTACTTTGCTTTTGCTCTGATTCCGTCACCGTCGCGGGTTGATTCGCAATTCGGTTAGCCACATTCTCAACCAGCTTTCGATTGAGCACGCGCCCTTCTTCATCTTGCCATGGTTTACATGCTTCGCTTGGCTTCCAACGCGCACGAATATCAAAGCTCTGGCCGTGATTTTGATAAGGGATCAAAGCGTGCAAAGTGAAGTAATCTTTCGGAATAAAGTTTTCGATCTCTTCATCGCGCCTTACCACCAAACCAAGTACAGGCGTTTGTACTCGCCCGACCGACAACACACCTTGGTAGCCAGCCTTTTGACCGAGTAAGGTATAAGCACGAGTCATGTTCATGCCATACAGCCAATCGGCTCTAGAGCGCGCTAATGCGGAAATAGAAAGCGGAATAAAGTCACGGTTGCTGCGCATTTGAGAAAGTGCACGTTTTACGGCAGGTAAGTTCAAGTCGCTGATCAGTAGCCTGTCCATCGACTCTTTCTTAGCCTTAGAGACTTTGCAGTAATCAATCACTTCATCAACCAGCAACTGCCCTTCTCTATCCGGGTCTCCGGCGTGAACAATTTGAGTGGCGTCCTTCAATAGCTTTCGGATCACCGTGAGCTGTTTGCTTGAAGTCTTACGCGGTCTTAGTTGCCATTGCTCTGGCACGATAGGAAGATCGGCTAAATTCCACTTCTTATAACGGTCGTCATAAGCATCCGGCTCAACCTGCTCCAATAAGTGTCCAATACACCAAGTCACCACATCCCCATTGCCACATTTGATAAACCCTTGGTCTTTCTTTTGTGGATTAGGTAGTGCAGCGGCGATCGCGCGGCCGAGGCTTGGTTTTTCAGCAATAATAAGGCGAGACATGTTTTTCCAGATGCTACAAACAATTAGGGCCACATTATCTAATGTGGCCCTAATAAATCAAGAAAAACTGGTTGTTTATACAGTTAGCATTCCACTATTCAAGCTTCAGCTTTCTTTATAAAAACTCAACGAACTTAGAGAAGTCGCGCTCTGGCACTTTCATTGGTGTACAGCCTGGAGTGCCTAGGTATAGGAAGCCAACAATTTCATCGTCGCCTTCTAGGCCAAATGCTTGGTGTACTTCTGGGTGGAACATCCATTTACCTGAGCGCCAAAAGCCTTGGAAACCTTGTGCGACTGCGGCCATTTGCATCGCCTGTGCAGCACAACCCGCAGACAGATGTTGTTCGATAGCAGGCACTTTCTCGTGCTCAGTTACTTTGGCAATCACAGTAATCACCATCGGAGCTCGGAACGGCGCTTTCTTTACTTTCTCGATAACCGCTTCTTCGCTGTCATCCGCTTCAGCGGCGCGCACCAAGATGTCAGAAAGCTTTTGTAGGCCTGAACCTTGCGCGATAACAAAGCGCCAAGGTGTTAGTGCCCCGTGGTCTGGAGCACGCAGTCCTGCTTTGATGATGTTTTCTAACGCCACACCTTCTGGTGCCGGATCAGAGAGTTTTGCGATTGAGCGTCTGTTGAGCAATAGATCCAAAGCATCCATTTGAAGTCCTTACTATTTCTTTATTATTTGTATACTTGAACTTTAGCACAGAATACAAACGATAATAAATCTCAACCACTGTCCATCTGGCCTAGATTAGAAACAATAAAAGCTCCTAAATCTATGACTTAGGAGCCTTGTTCAAAATCTAACTCAGCAAATTAAGTAACAATATCTACCGATAAGATTACAGTTTGATAGCTGATTCTATAACTTAATCGCTAGCTCAACACCTTGACGAATTGCGCGCACTGCATCCAGTTCACCCGCGTAATCAGCACCGCCTATCACATGCAGTTTGCCACCAAACTCTTGCCACATATCTTCGAATGGACGAACTGACACCTGACCTGCACATACGATAACCGAATCAGCATCCAGCACCTGCTCTTTCTTACCAACGCTGATATGCAGACCTTGGTCATCAATCTTGTTGTAGCTCACGCCACCCAGTAGATTAACACCGCGTTTTTCTAGTGTGCGTTTGTGAATCCAGCCTGTAGTTTTGCCCGGACCTTTACCAACACGACCCGCTTTACGCTGCATCACCCACACCGTTTTATCGCTGAATGAATCAGGGTAAGGGTAAAGTCCGCCTGGGTGTTCCATATTCTTATCGATGCCCCACTCATGCAGCCAATCGTCTAGGCTGTGTGAAGTCGGTTCTGTCAGCATGGTTGCCACATCGACACCAATACCACCAGCACCAACAATCGCGACCTTTTCGCCTACTGGTGTCTTTTCACGAATCAAGGTTTGGTAATCGACCACGTTTTCTTGGTCAATGCCCTCAATATCGAGCTTTCTTGGCTCTACGCCAGCCGCCATCACGACTTCATCGTACTTCAACAACATCTCAAACGTTGCCTCAGTATCCAGTTTCAGGTTCACGCCTGATGCGTCGATTTGGTTAGCAAAGTAGCGAATCGTTTCTCTGAATTCTTCTTTACCCGGAATCTGCATTGCCAATCTAAACTGACCGCCGATACGGTCATTTTTCTCAATCAAGTCAACCTTATGCCCACGCTGAGCTAAAGTCGTTGCACAGGCTAAACCGGCTGGGCCTGCGCCGACAACCGCAATGGTCTTAGTCGCTTGCGCTGGCTGAACAACAATTTCAGTCTCGTAACAAGCGCGTGGGTTCACCAAACAGCTCGCACGTTTACCTTTAAACACGTTATCAAGGCAAGCTTGGTTACAACCGATACAGGTATTGATGAACTGAGCTTGGTCTTGAGCTGCTTTATTAACAAAATCCGGGTCTGCCAAGAATGGACGCGCCATAGACACCATATCAGCCTGCCCAGAGCTAAGAATACGTTCGGCCTCTTCTGGCGTATTAATTCGGTTACATGTCACCACTGGGATCGACACGTATGGTTTCACTTTTTCCGTCACCCAAGAGAATGCGCCTCGTGGTACTTGCGTCGCGATAGTCGGAACACGTGCTTCATGCCAACCGATACCGGTATTGATAATGGTAACGCCGGCTTCTTCCAGCTTTTGAGCCAGAAGAACAACATCTTCAAACGTGCTGCCTTGTTCAACCAAATCAAGCATCGACAATCGGAAAATAATAATGAAATCTTTACCCACAGCTTCGCGAATCGATTTAACGATCTCTAGCGGGAAACGCATACGCTTCTCGTAAGAACCCCCCCATTCGTCGTAACGCATGTTGGTACGCTTACAGATGAATTGGTTAATCAAGTAACCTTCAGAGCCCATGATCTCAATACCGTCATAGCCAGCAACCTGAGCTAGCTCTGCACTATTGGCAAAGGCACCGATGGTCTTTTTGATCTGACGAGGGCTCATCTCACTCGGTGCGAACTTAGCGATTGGCGCTTTAATACCCGAAGCACTTTGCGCGAATGGGTGCATGGCATAGCGGCCAGCATGCAGCAACTGAAGCGCAATTTTACCGCCATGCTTGTGCACGGCCTCGGTAACAACTTGGTGAGCTTTTGCATGCTTCACTTTACTGAATTCAGCACTAAATGGGGTTAATCTGCCACGTAAATTAGGAGAGAAACCACCAGTAACAATAAGGCCAACGCCTCCTTTTGCTCGCTCTTCATAAAACGCGGCGAGTTTGTGGAGACCTTCTTTATTTTCTTCTAAACCTGTATGCATTGATCCCATCAATACACGGTTACGTAACTGGGTAAATCCAAGATCGAGTGGTTCAAGTAAATGTGGGTACATGGCAGACATCACTTCTATTATTTTATCCTTGTGGTCTGACCACAGTATAGTTCAATTACCAAAAGTTCAAACAACCGTTTACATTTTTGTAACACCGATCATAATGCTGCACGTATTAATCGTTCAGAAGCCCTTAATTTGACTACACTTAATGAGAATATATATCGATTAACAATTCTTGGTGTAGTTTGAGCTTGGGAATTATCGTAGGATACTAAGCAGTTCATATTATTGAGATTAATGGTACTACGGCTTGTTAAAGCGACGTGATCTCACTGCGGAGACAGAATGAAAAAAATATTCAAATTTATAGGCATGTTCTTTAAAGGGATTTGGAAGCTCATTACGTTTGTACGTCTTGCGCTGGTTAACCTAGTCTTTTTACTCAGTATCGCCATCATCTACTTTGTGTACTTCCATTCAGATACGGCTCAACCGACGGTTCCTCAGGATTCGGCTTTAGTGCTTAATCTGTCTGGCCCTATTGTGGAACAAAGCCGCTATATCAATCCGATGGATTCGGTCACAGGTTCACTACTTGGCAAAGACCTTCCAAAAGAGAACATCCTGTTTGATATCGTTGAAACGATTCGCTACGCAAAAGACGATGACAAGGTTACTGGTATCGTTTTAGCTCTCAAAGAGCTGCCAGAAACCAACCTGACCAAGCTACGCTACATTGCTAAAGCATTGAATGAGTTCAAAGCAACAGGCAAACCGATTTATGCGGTGGGTGACTTTTACAACCAAAGCCAATACTACCTAGCCAGCTACGCAACTAAGGTCTTCCTATCGCCAGATGGTGGGGTTCTTCTTAAAGGCTATAGCGCTTACTCGCTTTACTACAAAACGTTGTTAGAGAAACTAGACGTAAACACGCACGTGTTCCGTGTGGGCACTTATAAGTCAGCTATTGAGCCTTTCATTCGTGATGACATGTCAGACGCAGCGAAAGAGTCCGCTTCTCGTTGGTTAAGCCAACTATGGGGTGCGTACGTTGATGACGTCAGCAACAACCGTCAAATAGACGCTAAGACACTGAACCCAAGCATGGACACCTTCTTGAAAGAACTTGAGTCTGTGGACGGTGACATTGCAAAACTGGCCGAGAAACTTGGCTTAGTGGATGAGCTAGCGACACGCCAGCAAGTTCGACTAGAGCTTGCCGATGTTTTCGGCAGTGACGGCCAAGACAGCTACAACGCGTTTGGTTACTACGAATACCGTACAACCATGCTTCCAAACATGACTAGTGAATCACACGACGTTGCCGTGATTGTAGCGAGCGGCGCAATTATGGATGGCAAGCAACCACGTGGCACCGTTGGCGGCGATACCACAGCAGCCCTACTGCGCCAAGCACGTAACGACGATAAAGTGAAAGCGGTTGTACTTCGTGTCGATAGCCCAGGTGGCAGTGCCTTTGCTTCTGAAGTTATCCGTAATGAAATAGAAGCGATCAAGCAAGCGGGTAAACCGGTTGTTGTGTCGATGTCGAGCCTTGCTGCTTCGGGTGGTTACTGGATCTCGATGGGTGCGGATAAGATCCTAGCTCAGCCAACCACACTAACGGGTTCAATTGGTATCTTCAGTGTTATCACCACCTTCGAAAAAGGGTTGAACGATATTGGTGTTTACACTGATGGCGTTGGCACCTCACCTTTCTCAGGTCTTGGTATTACAACTGGACTTAGCGATGGCGCGAAAGACGCGTTCCAAATGGGCATTGAAAACGGATACCGCCGATTCATCAGCCTAGTTGGAGAAAATCGCGGTCTGGAAGTCGATGCTGTCGACAAGATTGCTCAAGGTCGAGTTTGGACAGGTCAAGATGCGATTCAGAAAGGCTTAGTCGATGAGATTGGTGATTTCGATGATGCGGTTGCAGCTGCGGCTTCACTTGCAGAGCTTGAAAGCTACAACATCTACTGGGTAGAAGAGCCACTTTCGGCCACTGAACAATTTATTCAAGAATTTATGAACCAAGTTCAGATGTCGATAGGCCTAGATATTCAATCGATGATACCAAGCAGTTTACAACCTGTTACTCAGCAGTTAGCTCAAGATAGCCAGCTGTTAGGCAGCTTTAACGACCCACAAGGCCGATACGCTTTCTGCTTAAATTGCCAAGTTCAATAAGTTGAGCCAATAACTCAATGACTAAGGGGTACCTCTGTGTGAGGTGCCTCTTTTTATTGCATGATAATTCGCTATAATCGCCCCCTTGTTCCCTACATCACACTAAGTATTAATCGCCATGGAAAGAAAACACATCTATATCGCGTACACCGGCGGCACAATTGGCATGCAGAAGTCTATTGACCACGGCTATGTTCCAGTCGCAGGTTTCATGGATAAGCAGCTAGCTGGCATGCCTGAATTCCATCGCCCAGAGATGCCTAAGTACACCATTCACGAATACTCTCCATTAATGGACTCTTCAGATATGACGCCACTTGATTGGCAGACTATCGCTGATGACATTCGCGCGAACTACGATAAGTACGATGGTTTCGTTATCCTGCATGGCACAGACACTATGGCTTACACTGCCTCTGCACTGTCTTTCATGCTTGAAAACCTCGGCAAACCTGTGATTGTTACGGGCTCTCAGATCCCACTAGCAGAGCTTCGTTCAGACGGACAAGCAAACCTGCTGAATGCGCTACACATTGCCGCAAACTACCCTATCAACGAAGTGACACTGTTCTTCAACAACAAGTTGATGCGTGGTAACCGCAGCACAAAATCACACGCAGATGGCTTCAATGCGTTTACGTCTCCAAACCTGAATCCATTGCTAGAAGCGGGTATCAATATCCAACTTAGCAATAACGTAAAGGTAAACGAACAACCTAAAGGTGCTTTCAAGGTTCATAACATTACTCCGCAACCTATCGGCGTAATCACAATGTACCCAGGCATCTCACACGAAGTTATCCGTAACACGCTATTACAACCTGTTAACGCGATGATTCTGCTTACTTTCGGTGTGGGTAACGCACCACAAAACCCAGAACTGCTTCAGCACCTGAAAGATGCCTCAGAGCGCGGTGTTATTGTGGTGAACCTAACTCAATGTTTGGCTGGTAAAGTCAACATGGGTGGTTACGCGACAGGTTGTGCACTAGCAGAAGCGGGCGTGGTGAGTGGTTACGATATGACACCAGAAGCGGCACTGGCGAAGTTGCATTATCTATTAAGCCAAAACCTAGGCTACGAAGAAGTGAAGGCTCAGATGCAACAAGTATTGCGCGGTGAGATGAGCTTATAACCTGTTCAAGGATTCACGTTAAAGCCAGTTATTCTATGAAAGTAACGGCGGCTTAACGTGAACTAAATCGTTTTATTGCTTATAAATAAACGAGTTAAACTAAAAGGGGTGGCACATTGCCACCCCTTTGTTGTAATTTAAGCTTAATGATTCGGGTTAACCCTAACAATGTCTTCTTGATCTGACTTAAACTGTTTCTTTAGTTCAGACTTAGATTTAAAGCTAATCTCACCACCAGCTGCAATTGTCATATGTTGAGCTTCAGAGTTATGTTTAGATTGGTATAACATAACCGCTTGCATACACGAGTCGCGCTGTTCTTTTGAGAGCGCCGTACCTTCTGGCCATTTACCCGTTTCAACTGCGTAGGTTAAACGTTCGTAGACCTCGGGTGTCATTGCGCTAAGAAGTTGTTCTGCATCCATGGTAAAGCCTTAGTTTTAACAATTTTCACCAGAAAATAACCCGTAACAGAATTGAGTCAAGAACCTGACCAATAATAAGTGCATCTGATCACAAGTGAAGGAATATGAAAATTATGAAATGGTTGGCGATTAGCCTATTGCCTTTCACTCTGGTTGGGTGTCTTGAAGGGAACAAAAATACCGATCAACTGTGCCAAAGCAATCCGGGTCTTCAGTGTGAACAATTGAACATGAACGATGGGCAATGTCGTGTCGCACGTACCGACCTCATCTGGCATCGATTTGAAGTTCAGAAGCAACCCACCGAAATCAACAAAATTAAAGAATTCGAATTAGTCACTGCCTACAAAAAGTGCCTAGAGCTCGCGGCACAGATCGAAACGATCGATCAATCTAAGCTGCAAGAGCGTCGCTTTACCTCTTTAATGCACAGTATCGAAGAGTCTGAGCGCATTGTTGATGAGCTATCGAAATCTGATACACCGGAAACGCTTTACTTCTTGTGGTCGCAAACTGGGGACACCAATGCCAGACGCAGTTTCCTACAACTAGAAGGCTCTGAAGCGTTAAACACAGCTGAGATGCAATATGCCTTGGCAACCTTCTATACCACCCGCAATCATATAAAGACACTTAAGCTACTCAATAATGCGCTAACGCTTTCTAATGGCTCGGTAGCCAACACTGAAATCTTCAAGTCGATGGCCAGTATCAACCACAGCCTGGGACATATGGAAAAAGCGTACGTTTGGGCAATGGTTGCCAAAGACTTTGACGTGCCGATTGCTTCTGAAGCCGAGCTCACGGTGTTGTACCATTTCGACAAGGCAACCTATAAGAAGCTAAATAAAGACGCAGATAACATCGTCGAAGCGATTGAGGATGGAATTTACAGCCCTTCAATCGTCCCGAGTTACTGATCGCTTCATTTATAGTGTTCTTACTTAAGCTTGTTATTCACCTGCTTTCAAATAAAAACAGCTACCTTTTTAGTAGCTGTTTTTATTTGTACTAGAGTTAAATCTGAAACCTTGGGCGTTTCAGCCTTCCTAAATCGACAAATGCGACCTGTAAGGATTAGACAATAGTTACAAGTTATTTCGTACTTTCGTCATTTTTGTTGAAAATTAACGACACTGAATTAACACAGAACCGTTCACCTGTGGTCTTCGGGCCATCTGGAAAAACGTGACCTAAATGGCTATCACAGGCGGTACAACGGATCTCTACACGCTTCATTCCGTGACTTAGATCTTCTATATAGCGTACTGCTTCATCATTCACTGGGGCATCAAAGCTTGGCCAACCACACCCAGAGTCATATTTGTTATCCGACAGAAACAAAGGGCTTTCACAGCATGTGCAGCTATAGACGCCAGTCTTATGGTTGTGCAGTAACTTGCCGCTATATGGGGCTTCAGTACCACGCTCACGACACACTGAAAATTCGTCGTCCGTTAGGCGCTCACGCCAGTATTCATCAGGCTTTATCATATTTCCTCCCTTTTGAATCACGTTAATATCTCTCCACATTCTCAGTTATTATATTTACTTTTTTCTATAAAGGCTTGCATATGAGTCGTTTTGTAGCACATACTTTCTCACCAGGAAACATTGTACATATACACTCATAAGTGAATCATCATTTAGGGGTATTTTACCCAACTGGAAGGGTACAGAGCCACTTGCAATGGTCAATTTTCAAGCACTTACACCCAATTGTTAAGAAAAGCGTCGCTTTTTTTTGACATTAAACAAGTTAAGTCGGATTATCTATTGCAGATGTATACTGGATTCTGTAATTTTACTACCAGTTATCTTTAATCAGAAATTAAGTTGTGGAGCAACTACAATGACTATCAAAGTAGGTATTAACGGTTTTGGCCGTATCGGCCGTTTCGTATTCCGCGCAGCTCAAGAGCGTGCAGACATCGAAGTAGTAGGTATTAACGATCTAATCGACGTAGAGTACATGGCATACATGCTTAAGTACGACTCAACTCACGGCCGTTTCAACGGTACTGTTGAAGTTGAAGGCGGTAACCTAATCGTTAACGGTAAAACTGTACGTGTTACAGCTGAGCGTAACCCAGAAGACCTTAAGTGGGATGCTATCGACGTAGACGTAGTTGCTGAAGCAACTGGTCTTTTCCTAACTGACGAGACTGCACGTAAGCACATCACTGCTGGCGCTAAGAAAGTAGTTCTTACTGGTCCTTCTAAAGATGCAACTCCAATGTTCGTAATGGGCGTTAACCAAGCATCTTACGCTGGTCAAGACATCGTTTCTAACGCTTCTTGTACTACTAACTGTCTTGCACCTATCGCTAAAGTACTTAACGATAAGTGGGGCATTGAGTCTGGTCTTATGACTACAGTTCACGCTACTACAGCAACTCAAAAAACTGTAGATGGCCCTTCTGCTAAAGACTGGCGCGGTGGCCGTGGTGCTTCTCAAAACATCATCCCATCTTCAACTGGTGCTGCTAAAGCTGTAGGCGTTGTTCTTCCAGAACTAAACGGCCTTCTAACTGGTATGGCTTTCCGTGTACCAACTGCTAACGTATCTGTAGTTGACCTAACAGTTAACCTAAAAGAAGCTGCATCTTACGAAGAAATTTGTGCTGCAATGAAAGAAGCTTCTGAAGGCGAAATGGCTGGCGTTCTTGGTTACACTGAAGACCAAGTAGTATCACAAGATTTCATCGGTGAAGTTCAAACTTCAGTATTCGATGCTAAAGCTGGTGTTGCTCTAACTGACAAATTCGTTAAAGTTGTATCTTGGTACGACAACGAAATCGGTTACTCAAACAAAGTTCTAGACCTAATCGCTCACATCTCTAAGTAATTTCTTTTTAGAAATCGCTTTAGATAAGCATTAGCGAAGACTGTTTTGAGCAGACTTTGAAAAAGGCGACCTTAGTGTCGCCTTTTTAATGCCTGCTATCTTTTAAACCGCGTCTGTCTAAGCTCATCAAGATAGCCCAAACGCAAAATTCAATTCTAATACTGACTCTGCTTGTTACTCATGAAAACACAAGCATCACTCTAGTCAACATTTGAATTCAATTTCCTTAGAAGGATCATGTAATGGATTTATCTACTCTACCTGCACTGGCGGTACTTTCTGACAACGTCACTATCGTTGAACACGAAGGTGTAAAACTGGTTCGCGTTATCCACGATAAAGCAAACGCAGCGATTTCACTGTTTGGCGGCCATGTGGTGTCATTCCAACCGCAAGGTCAAGAAGACCTAATTTGGATGAGCCAACAAGCTAAGTTCGATGGTAAAACGGCTCTGCGTGGTGGTATTCCAGTATGTTGGCCTTGGTTTGGCCGCATTGCAGCACCAGCACATGGTTTTGCCCGTTCAAGTGAATGGCAATTGGTTGAACACCGTGAAAGCGAAGCTGGCGTGATTGTTAGCTTAGGTCTGAAGCCAAGCGAAGAGACGCTAGCAGTATGGCCTCATCAGTTTGATGCTCGCTTGAATGTTGAGATCGGCGAACAACTAAAAGTAACGCTGGACGTGAAGAACACTGATTCTCAGCCATGGACTTTCTCTGGTGCACTACACACTTACCTAAACGTTGGCGATATCCACAACACAACCACCACTGGTATGGGTGCTGAGTACATTGATAGCCTGCAAGGTGGCAAGAACTGCCAAGGTGGATCTGAACTGGTACTGACCAACACGATTGACCGCGTTTACACGCAACCAGAAGCGCAAATCTTTGTTGCTGACAAGAAGCTGGATCGCACGCTAACAGTTGAAAACCACGGTCATAACTCTGCAGTACTGTGGAACCCGTGGGCAGAAGGCGCTGCAAGTATGGGCGACATGCAAGACGATGGTTACCTAACTATGATGTGCGTAGAATCAACACTGCACGCGCCAAGCCTAGAAGCCGGTAAAACACTCCGGCCGGGTGAAAGCCACCAGCTGATTACGGTCATTTCCTCAAACTAGACCTCTAGCGAGTTTAATTAAATCGAGTAGGAGGA
>NZ_JBFRKQ010000057.1:0-74763 GCF_041469505.1 Vibrio sp. 10N.286.49.E11 | reverse complement strand
TGCTCGGCGCACAACAAAAAGCCCAACCTCATTATAAGGTTGGGCTTTCGATGCTATCTGCATGCTACCGTGTGTACACGTATCGGCTATTCATTAATAACAGGCACTTCGTCACTGTAAAGCGGCTCGCCCTGCATGATGCTGATTTCAACGCGGCGGTTGAGGCTACGTTGCCATTCAGTATCGTTCGGCTCGACTGGCTCGGTATCCGCCATGCCGCGTACTCTCAAGCGTTGATGAGAGAAACCACGCACCTTTTCCATCTCTTGAGCAACAGACACTGCTCGCTGTGATGACAAGTCCCAATTAGAGCGATAAAGCTCGGAATCAAGACGTTGATTATCGGTGTGCCCTGAGATTCGAACGATACCCGGAACATCTTTCACCAACTCAGCCACCTGTCTCACCAAAGGTCGGAACTTAGGCTGTAGGAAAGCAGAACCCGATGGGAATGCACCCTTCTCACGAATTCGAATCACAATCTGCTGGCCAAGGTTTTCAACTTCAATCGCGCCTTGGTCTATCTCTCGCTCCAACGCCTTCTTGATGCTTTCCATCAAGGTTTCCATCTCTTGCGATTGAGCTTCAGCTTGTTGTTGCTGTTGGTCTGACTCAGAGTTTTGATTGTCGTGAGTCGAAACCTCTGGCGACTTGCCTCCGGTCATCTTGCCTTGATCACGCATGGTACCGCCAGCACGCTCAGATTCACCTTCATGAAACTCAAGCGTTTGCTGCGTAATATCAATCGTCTGCTGCATGATCACATCAATCGGTGTCGGCTCTGGACGACCAGGTCGAAACTCTTGTGCAATGATGCTGGTGCCTTTAGGAATGTCTTTCACTTCCAAGCGGTTTTGTACACCAAACGCAAATTTCATCGAGCCAGCGATCTGTTTGAACTTCAGTACGTCCATCTCAGAGAATGAGAGCAGCAGTACGAAGAAACACATCAGCAGTGACATCAAGTCAGCAAATGTCCCCATCCATTGAGGCAATCCCGGAGGAGGACATTTACATGGATTTTCTTCATCCATCTTCAACTCCTCTTACGCAGGTTCACCATCAATCGTACGCTTACCTTCGTTTAGGTAGCTCTTCAGGTAACCATCGATTACTCGTGGGTTCTGACCATCTTGAATCGCGAGTACGCCATCCATAACCAAACGACGGTTGAGTGTCTCTTGGTCACGACGCAGCGCAAGCTTGTCGGCAATTGGGAAGAACACCATGTTCGAAAGAATCGCACCATATAGGGTGGTTAAAAGTGCCACCGCCATCGCAGGGCCGATCGCTTTTGGATCATCCATGTTAGAAAGCATGGCAACCAAGCCAACCAAGGTACCAATCATACCCATCGCGGGTGCTACATCACCAAATGCAGAGAACACCTTCGCGCCCTGCTCATGACGCTCTGTGGTTAATGCGATGTCTTTTTGCAGTGCAGCACGAACTACATCTCCATCATGGCCATCCACCAAAAGATCGATGCCCTTTTGCATGAAACTGTTGTTAATTTCCATCTCTTCCAGTGCTAAAAAACCACCTTTACGAGCCGCATCAGCCATCTCTACAACTTTCGCAATAAGATCTTCAGGCTCATCCGCTTTAAACATAAAAGCTTTGCCGGCAATCTTAGTCGCGCCAAAGAACTGTCCCATGGTGAACTTCATCAGAACAACAAACGTTGAACCACCAACCACGATCAATATGGATGTCGTGTCATAGAACATCCCGAGGCTTCCACCTAGGATCATTGCCATGATTACAAAGGCAAATCCACCAATCAAACCTATTAGGGTTGCTAAATCCACTGAGCACTCCTCATGCTTTTTTGTAGCTCTATGTCGACGATAATCTTTTTATCGGCAAGACTATAAGATCTTTTAGTAAATTCTTGGCCTAAGTATCACACTTTTCGTTTTTGAATCCCAACTATTGGCTTACTTTGCTCTTATACGTAGCGCATAAACTCGATAAAGCTAAGGTTATTCAAGCAAAGTACGTTCAAGCCCCTTAAAAACGAACTTTCTAGCAAAATTTCTTGGTTACATTTGACCATCTCAGCGGCCTAGGGTAACGTTCGTTCATCTTTCCAAACGCAGATTTATTATGGCTACTAAGAAACCTGAAAATATGAGCTTTGAAGCAGCAATCGAAGAGCTTGATGGCTTGGTTGATCAACTAGAAAATGGTGATCTAGCTTTAGATGATGCGCTGAAAAAGTTCGAACGAGGCATCTCCCTCGCTCGTGCCGGTCAAAGCAAACTAAACGATGCTGAACAGCGTGTTAGCATCCTACTGCAAAATGATGAAAACGCAGAACTTAGTGACTTTAACCCACAACCAGAATAACGAATTGTATGAGATCCCCTATGATTGAGACTTTATTGTCTTATCAAGCACGTAATAACGAGCAACTGAACCTTTGGCTTGATCGCCTACCACACCAAGATCAGAACCTGATCAACGCGATGCGTTATGGGTTACTTTTAGGCGGTAAACGCGCACGTCCATTTCTTGTCTACATTACAGGGGAAATGCTCGGCTGCACCGCTGAAGAACTCGACACTCCAGCATCTGCAATCGAATGTATTCATGCCTATTCTCTGATTCACGACGACCTTCCAGCAATGGACGACGATGAACTGCGTCGTGGCCATCAGACTTGTCACATCAAATACGATGAAGCGACCGCCATTTTAACGGGCGATGCCCTACAAACTCTGGCATTTACTATACTTGCGGAAGGTACATTAAGTGCTGACGGTGAAAGCAATCGCGTTCGAATGATTCAACGCCTAGCTGAAGCCTCTGGTGCACAAGGTATGTGTATTGGACAAGCACTTGATATTGAAGCTGAAAACCGCTCTGTTACGCTAGAAGAGTTAGAAGAAGTTCACCGCAATAAAACGGGCGCGCTAATGAAATGTGCGATTCGTTTAGGTGCTCTCGCTGCTGGTGAAAAAGCGTTTGAAGTGATGCCTCAATTAGACAAGTACGCCGACGCCATTGGATTAGCATTCCAGGTTCAAGATGATATTTTAGATATCACTGGCGATACTGAAACTTTGGGTAAGCCACAGGGTTCTGACCAAGAATTGAACAAAAGCACCTACCCTTCTTTGCTAGGTTTAGAGGGCGCTCAAGAAAAAGCGCAAACTCTGCTACAGGAAGCGCTTCAAGCTTTGGCTGCAATCCCATACAATACCCAGTTACTCGAAGAGTTCGCCCGATACGTCATCGAGCGCAAGAACTAAGACAATAAGCGCGCATTACCTATGACTCTTGATATATCAAAGTACCCAACTCTTGCTTTGGCTGATAAGCCAGAGGATTTGCGTCTACTTCCAAAAGAGACGCTGACACAGCTTTGTGATGAATTACGTACCTATCTTCTTAACTCAGTGAGCCAGTCAAGTGGTCACTTAGCGTCAGGCTTAGGTACAGTAGAGCTGACAGTTGCTCTGCACTATGTGTACAACACGCCTTTTGACCAGTTGGTTTGGGATGTTGGTCACCAAGCATACCCGCACAAAATTCTTACAGGTCGTCGCGACCGCTTGTCGACTATCCGTCAAAAAGATGGACTGCACCCATTCCCATGGCGTCAAGAGAGCGAATACGACACCCTTTCTGTTGGTCACTCTTCAACATCGATCAGTGCTGCACTTGGTATGGCTATCAGTTCGAAGAAAGAAGGCAAGAACCGTAAAGTCGTGAGTGTGATTGGTGATGGCGCGATTACTGCGGGTATGGCATTTGAAGCAATGAACCACGCAGGCGATATTCACAATGATATGTTGGTTATCCTGAACGATAACGAGATGTCGATCTCTGAAAACGTAGGTGCGCTAAATAACCACCTAGCTCAAGTTCTTTCTGGCAGTCTTTACACGTCAATTCGTGAGGGCGGCAAGAAAGTGCTATCAGGCGTTCCGCCGATTAAAGAGTTGGTTCGTCGTACAGAAGAACACCTAAAAGGCATGGTTGTACCTGGCACCATGTTCGAAGAGTTAGGCTTTAACTACATTGGCCCAATTGATGGCCACGATGTAAATGAGCTGATTAAAACGCTTAAGAACATGAGAGACCTTAAAGGCCCTCAGTTCCTGCATATCATGACTAAGAAAGGCAAAGGCTACGAGCCAGCTGAGAAAGATCCAATTGGCTACCACGGTGTACCAAAGTTCGATCCCGCACACTCAAGCCTACCTAAGAGCACCAGCTCTAAGCCAACTTTCTCTAAGATTTTTGGCGACTTCCTGTGTGATATGGCTGCGCAAGATCCTAAGCTAATGGCAATCACGCCTGCAATGCGTGAAGGTTCTGGCATGGTGCGTTTCTCGAAAGAGTACCCAGAACAATACTTCGACGTAGCAATTGCTGAGCAGCATGCTGTGACCCTAGCAACGGGTATGGCGATTGCGGGTGATAAGCCAATTGTGGCTATCTACTCGACTTTCCTACAACGTGGCTACGATCAACTGATCCACGATGTGGCAATCATGGATCTACCGGTTATGTTCGCTATTGACCGTGCAGGTCTCGTCGGTGCCGATGGTCAAACACACCAAGGTGCGTTCGACTTAAGTTTCATGCGCTGTATTCCAAACATGGTGATCATGGCACCAAGCGACGAGAACGAATGTCGCCAAATGCTTTACACCGGTCACCAGCACACGGGTCCAAGTGCCGTTCGTTACCCTCGCGGTAATGGCATGGGTACTGAGATTCAAAGTGAGTTTACCGCTCTTGAGATTGGTAAAGGTCGTATCGTCCGCGAAAGCGAAAAAGCAAAAGATGGCTCGAAGGTCGCTATCCTAAGCTTCGGTACTTTCCTTGAGAGTGCACTTCAAACGGCTGATGCTATCGATGCTACAGTGGCAGATATGCGCTTTGTTAAGCCCCTCGACGAAGCTCTGATCAAACAACTTGCTGCTGACCACGATGTACTAGTGACTATCGAAGAAAACGCGATTGCAGGTGGTGCGGGTGCGGGTGTGATTGAATTCTTGATGCAAGAAAAACTACTGATGCCAGTATTGAACCTTGGCCTACCAGACAAGTTTATTGCTCAAGGTACTCAAGGTGAGCTGCATGAAGAGCTTGGCTTAGATGCGAAAGGGATTGAGAAGTCTATCACTGACTATCTTGCCAAGTAGCTTTAATGCGTAAGCTCGTAAGCTCGTAAGCTCCGCAAACAAAAAAGGTTGGCCCTAGGGTCAACCTTTTTAGTATCTGCTAATTAGTTTGGTGTATCGCCAACTAAACCTTAGCCCTTCAGTTAACTCACACTAACCAACCTGCGAAATGTGCCACGGCATACAACGAAATAGCCGCCATAATACCCGCTACAATATCGTCAATCATGATACCCAAGCCGCCGTGAATTCGCGCATCTAGCCAACCAATCGGCCAAGGTTTTACCATGTCAAAGAAGCGGAAAAGCACAAAACCAGTCAGAAGCCATTTCCAGTCATCGGCAGGGATATTCAGCATAGGCACTAAGCTCATGGTGATCCAAAAGCCCGCAAACTCATCCCAAACGATAGAACCGTGGTCATGCACGCCCATATCATCAGACGTTACTTGGCAGATCTTAATACCAATAATGCAGCTTACCACCACCACGGCAACGTAAGCAGGAAACGGTAGCTGAACCAACAATAGGTACAACGGAATTGACGCAAGCGTGCCCATTGTGCCGGGAATAATAGGCGATAAGCCACTGCCAAAACCCGTTGCTAAGAAATGCCAAGGATTTTTAAGAGAAATAAGAGAAAGTGGGTTTGTCATCAATTAACCTTAAAGTGATCGTAACCAGTTAAGTTCCAGTTTAGTGGTTCACCATTATTGTGTAATTCAAAATATTCTACAGGTCTTATCTGGCCAATGCAGGTGACTTTTGTACCAGTGTGTGACAAAGCACTTTCCAGCGACCCTTTATTCTCTTCTGGTACAGTAAAGCACAGTTCGTACTCTTCACCACTCGTTAGCGCATACTGCTGAGCTGAAGTGATATCAGGAGCGAACTGACGTAACTCTGGAGAGATAGGCAGCGTGCTTACATCAATACTCGCGCCAACTTGAGAACGCTTAAGGATATGTTTTAAATCAGCAATAACGCCATCAGAGATATCAATCGCCGATGAAGCAAGGTTCACTAGAGCCTGACCCGCTAACACTCGTGGGGCGCTCACATAATGTCTCTCTTCAAGCTCAGCAGCATAGGGCTTCGCTCTGTTCTGCTCAGGGTTAAGTAACACTTCTAAGCCAGCTTTGCTGTCACCTAGATTACCTGTTACGTAAATCCAGTCGCCCACTTTCGCGCCATCTCTGCGCAGCGCTCGTCCTTCAGGAACAAAGCCCTGTACCGTCAGTGTCAGGCTTAGTGGACCTTTGGTTGTGTCGCCACCAATTAACTGAATACCAAAGTAGTCTGCGAGTTTAAAAAAGGAGTCACAGAAGGGAGCAAGCCATGCTTCATCGATTTCAGGCATGGTTAAAGCAAAAGACACCCAAGCAGGCGTCGCGCCCATTGCAGCAAGGTCACTGATATTGGAAGCCAACGCTTTGTGTGCCACCCAAGCCGGATTCGCCTCAGCTAAGAAATGGGTACCAGCCACTAAGGTGTCCGTGCTGATCGCTATCTCAACATTGCCCGGCGCTTTGACCAAAGCACAATCATCGCCAGCAGCTAGAAGAACGTCTTTACGTTGTGGTTGTCGATTTACAAAATATTTTTCAATCAGGTTAAATTCGCCAGACATCACATGCCCTATCTTTAGTCTCATAAAAATCGCCGTAATCATGGATATTACAGAAATTTAGTTACAAAAAAGGCCAGCATAAAAGCTGACCTTTAGATTCAATATACGAACGTCTTATTTCTTACGAACGTGCGGTGCAGCTTTATCAAGCACACCGTTAACAAACTTATGGCTGTCTTCTGCTGCAAATACTTTTGCAAGCTCGATAGCTTCGTTGATAACCACTTTGTATGGTACATCTTCGCGACGAGTCATCTCGTACATAGCTAAACGTAGAAGCGCTAGTTCCATCAGATCCAGATCTTGCATAGGGCGAGATACGAATGGACGAAGCTTGCTATCAAGTTCCATGTGGCTAAGAGCAACACCAGTTAGTAGGTCGCGGAAGTATGCAACGTCTGTTTCTGGCATAGCAAGAGCAGGCTCTGCAGCATGATGCTCTTCTTCATCATACTTACCACCAGATAAGAACTGTTCTTCAACGGTAGCAATATTTTCTTTAGTAATTTGCCAAGAATAAATTGCTTGTAGAGCAAATTGACGTGCGTTACGACGTGCGGCTGGTTTCACACTGGCCCCCATTAGGAATCGATTTCAGAAAGAACGTTGATCATCTCAAGTGCGCTAAGTGCTGCTTCTGCACCCTTATTACCAGCCTTGGTTCCTGCGCGTTCAATAGCTTGATCGATCGTATCAACAGTAAGAACACCAAACGCTACTGGAAGAGAATATTCCAGAGACACTTGTGCCAAACCTTTATTACATTCACTACAAACATAGTCAAAGTGAGGTGTACCGCCACGAATTACTGTACCAAGAGATACAATCGCATCGAACTTACCTGTTTTTGCAACGCGCTGCGCTACAAGTGGAAGTTCTACTGCACCAGGGCAACGAACAACAGTGATGTTGTCTTCGCTTACTTGTCCATGACGCTTTAAAGTATCGATTGCACCAGAAAGTAAACTTTCGTTAATAAAACTGTTGAAACGAGCAATAACGATAGCAATTTTTGCATTTGGCGCTGGGAAGCCACCCTCGATCACTTTCATAAGCCTTCCTTTAACTATTTTCATCAAGTGAGAATCGCCGGATTCTAGCACAAAACTGTGAGCAATATCTAATGGTAATTTAGAAGAACAGACACCGGCAATGTAAAGATGATAATGCAGCGCCAATCCCAAACATATAGGAACAGCGAGTAGCCAAGTTTGTGTATTGAACACGTATTGAGTCGAACTTGGCTACTTTGCTCTTTTGGCAAGATTTATCACCAAAAGAGCCACTGAGATTATCGGTAAATTATGTCACTACAAACGGAGAAACGTCTGCTCGTTGACACATATTTTATTCGCAAACATACTCAACAACGTTAAGACCAAAACCACCTAATGCGTGGTAACGCTTAGTGCTCGAAGAAAGCAGACGCATATCGTGCACGCCTAGGTCTTGAAGAATCTGAGAACCGACACCAACACGACGTGAGGTACCTTGCTTCTTAGCCATGGTTGGTTGTTCGTTCTTATCTTGCGCTTCAAATGTCTTCACTTTGTGAATCAAAGAATCAGACGACTCTTCGTTACCAAGAATAACCAACACACCGCCTTCGTCTCCAATGCGCTTCATCGCTTTATCTAGCGACCAGCTGCGCTCGGTACCACGATCTGAATGAAGCAGATCGGTAAACGTATCATGCAGGTGAACACGTACTAAAGGAGCACCTTCAGTTAAGCTACCTTTTTGCATGGCGTAGTGGATCTGGTTATCAATTGTATCGCGGTAAGTCACAAGCTCGAAATCACCAAACTCAGTTGGCAAATGACATTGGGCAACGCGCTCAATCGTTGTTTCTGTGTTGTTGCGGTATTCGATCAAGTCAGCAATTGTGCCTAGTTTGATGTCATGCTTTTCTGCGAACACTTCAAGATCTGGACGACGAGCCATGGTGCCGTCGTCGTTTAGGATCTCAACGATAACCGATGCTGGCTCACAGCCTGCTAGACGAGCTAAATCACAACCTGCTTCCGTGTGACCTGCGCGTGTTAGAACACCGCCATCTTGCGCTGTCAGTGGGAAAATATGACCAGGTTGAACAAGATCAGCCGCTTTCGCATCTTTCGCCACTGCCGCTTGAACCGTCACTGCACGGTCTGATGCAGAGATACCCGTTGTTACGCCCTCTGCCGCTTCAATCGAAACAGTAAAGTTAGTGGTGTACTGTGCGTTGTTATCTTGAACCATAGGCGCTAGACCCATGCGGTTTGAACGCTCTTTGGTTAGCGTCAGACAAATTAAACCACGGCCGTACATCGCCATGAAGTTAATCGCTTCTGGCGTCACATGTTCTGCTGCCATGATCAGATCGCCTTCATTTTCGCGATCTTCATCATCCATCAGGATAACCATTTTTCCTAGGCGAATGTCTTCAATAATTTCTTGAGGAGTACTAATTGGCATTGTTCTATATCCTTTGAAATGGTTCTGCTTCCTAGAACCGACACTATTTAAACCTGATGATATTGCTTCGCTTTACAAAGTCTCGCTTAACGCACTTTGTATCAACGGTTAGGCAAAACCATTCTGCTGTAAGAATTCCATCGTTAATCGAGATTCAGGCTCAGATTCTTGTTGCTGACCTTGCAGTAAACGCTCCATGTAACGTGCTAATACATCAACTTCTAGATTCACTTTACGACCGACATTGAATTGGTCGATGGTGGTTTCTGAAGAAGTATGAGGAACGATAGTCAGCTTGAATGCGTTCTTACGTAAATCGTTCACAGTCAGGCTAATGCCATCAACTGTTACTGAGCCTTTTTGAGCCACGTATTTTGAGATTTCTGCTGGCATTTCTACCCAGAATTCAATCGCACGGCCAACTTGGTTACGTTCAACAATCTCACCCACGCCATCAACGTGACCAGACACTATATGTCCACCGAAACGCGTGGTTGGTAACATTGCTTTCTCAAGGTTAACTTTATCGCCCGCTTGGTAATCGACAAAACCCGTTTTTTTCAGGGTCTCAAGCGAAAGATCTGCACTGTAGCTGTGGTCGTTATATTCAACAACTGTCAAACACACACCATTGGTAGCGATACTGTCGCCTAACTTAACGTCAGCCATATCAAGCTTACCAACATTAACCGTTACGGTGATGTCTTCTCCGCGGGGAGTGATTGCACTCAATGTACCTACGGCTTCTACAATTCCTGTAAACATTTTAAAACTCTTTTTGTTGTCAACGACACGTATGCAGTTGGAGTAACTATTTCCACTGTGGTTTCGTTACTATCTGTTTCGAAATACGGGTTTCGCAACGATGCGAATATCCACACCAACCTGTCGAACATCTTTAATTTCTAGGTCAATAACGTCAGACATTGAAGTGAGCCCTAATGCACCCATCAAACCTCGTCCGTCACTGCCCATAAGTTTAGGTGCTAAATAAAGGATTAGCTCATCCACCAGCTGCTCTTCAATCAAGCTTTTTGCCAATGTTGCGCCCGCTTCGACCCAAATATGGTCGATATGATTGGCAGGTAATTGACGCATCAGATCGTGCAAATCGAGCTGACCTGCATCTGTGGTTGCGACTTCAATATCAGCAGATGCTTCGGCAACTCTCAACACCGATGTTGGAGTCTGGAATAACTTGAGTTCAGGACGCAGTTGGTTTTGACGATCAAGAATCACGCGAATCGGCTGACGCAGCTCGTCTTCAGCGTAATGACCTTTGATACTGCTTGGCAACTCTGCCCAACGAACATTCAACGACGCGTTGTCTTCAATAACCGTCTGGCTAGTTGACAACACAGCGCCTGATTTTGCTCGGTAGTTCTGAACATCACGACGTGCTTCTGGCGATGTGATCCACTGGCTTTGGCCATTTTCCAATGCCGTTTGCCCATCAAGGCTAGCGGCCATCTTTAACTGAACGAATGGCATGCCAGTTTGCATACGCTTGATAAATGCAGGGTTCAAGTCGAGAGCGTCTTGCTCTAGCAAACCGATTTCAACCTCAATACCCGCATCGCGTAGCATTTTGATACCACGACCTGCGACTTTTGGGTTTGGGTCCTGCATGGCACAAATCACTTTGGCTACTTGAGCCTTAATCAAACCTTCAGCACAAGGCGGCGTTCGACCGTAATGAGAACAAGGCTCTAGCGTGACATAAGCCGTCGCACCTTTTGCTTTGTCGCCTGCCATTCGCATGGCATGTACTTCAGCATGAGGTTCGCCCGCTTTGGCATGAAAACCTTCACCAACGATCTGACCGTCGGTTTGTACAATGACACAACCCACATTAGGGTTTGGCGCAGTAGTGTAAATGCCGCGTTTTGCTAACTGAATAGCACGCGACATCATTTGAAAATCTAGGGGAGTAAAGTTTGACATGATTGAGGAGTTAATCCTCTAATTTAGCGATTTCTTCGCCAAACTCTCGGATGTCTTCAAAGCTGCGGTAAACAGAGGCAAAACGAATGTACGCCACTTTATCCAATTCTTTCAATTGGCCCATCACAAGATTACCAATCATCTCGCTTGGTACTTCACGCTCACCAGTTGCACGGAGTTGTGACTTAATCGTACTGATCGCAAGTTCAATCGCGTCAGCACTCACTGGGCGTTTTTCTAGGGCGCGCTGTACACCACCCACCATTTTATCTTCATTAAATGGTTCGCGGTTTCCATTCGACTTTATGACTTTAGGCATCACAAGTTCTGCCGATTCGAACGTAGTAAAACGTTCACTACATGCAAGGCATTGACGGCGACGACGTACCTGATGGCCATCGGCTACCAGTCTTGAATCGATTACTTTAGTGTCGTTCTCTGAACAAAAAGGACAATGCATATCACCTCCAAATAATTGAATATCAGTGTAACGGAATTGCCAAACGTTAGGAAAGAAAAAGGGCCAATTAAGGCCCTTTTGTGTGGTGATTCATTGATTATTGCTACTCGATCGCCATTTCAAAAATGAGCTGAGGAGTAAAATTAACGACCAGCGTTAACCGCGGACCAAATAGTTCGCTTTACCTACCCATTTGTAGCTTGTCAGCTCTTCTAAACCCATTGGGCCGCGAGCATGCAATTTCTGAGTAGATACGGCAACTTCAGCACCTAAACCAAACTGTGCTCCATCAGTGAAACGTGTTGATGCATTCACATAAACCGCTGCAGAACCAACAGAGTTAATGAAACGCTCTGAGCTCTCTAAGCTATTGGTCATGATCGCATCTGAATGACTCGCGTTGTGTACACGCATGTGGTCAATCGCTTCTGCCACATCCGCTACCACTTTCACGCCTAGCGTGTAGCTTAGCCATTCAGTGTCAAAGTCGCCTTCAACCGCATCACGTTGGTCTTCAAAACCCGCTAGCAGCGATTTTGCACTGGTATCAGCAACTAAGGTTACCTTGCCGGCTAAACGCTGTTTCAGCTTAGTTAGGAAAGCTTCAGCAACCGCTTCATGCACTAGCAGTGTATCTAACGAGTTACACGCCGATGGACGTTGAACTTTTGAGTTTTCGACCACATCGACAGATTTCTCAAGATCAGCGCTTTCATCAACGAAGATATGGCTGATACCAAAGCCGCCGATGATTACTGGGATGGTGCTGTTCTCTTTACACATCTTGTGCAGACCAGCGCCGCCACGAGGAATGATCATATCCACGTAGTCGTCCAGTTTAAGCAGTTGAGAAACGAGTTCACGATCAGGCTTCTCGATGTACTGAACAGAAGCGGCTGGAAGCTCCGCTTTCTCTAATGCAGACTGGATAACCTTAACCAGTTCCATGTTCGAGAAAAACGTCTCTTTACCACCACGTAGAATGCTTGCGTTACCTGTCTTCAGACACAGAGCTGCAATATCGATGGTTACGTTCGGACGCGCTTCATAGATAACACCCACCACACCAAGTGGCACGCGGCGGCGAGACAGTGACATACCGTTTTCTAGTACTTTGCTGTCAATTTCGCTGCCAACTGGGTCATTCAGGCTAATCACGTTACGAACATCGTTAGCGATACCGGTTAAGCGCTCTTCGTTAAGAAGTAGACGATCGAGCAGTGCGTCAGTTAAACCCGCTTCACGACCCAGTTCGATGTCTTTCGCGTTCGCTTCTAAAATCGTTGTTGCGTTTGCTTCTAGCTCATCAGCGATAATCGCCAATGCTTTATTCTTTTGCGCCGTAGATGCGGTCGCTAGGTGGAAAGCAGCGTCTTTTGCTGCGATACCCATGTTAGTTAAATCCACGTTTAACTCTCCCTAAATTCTGTCTGTCTTTGGATGCAAAAAGGTGATTCACCTTATCATCACGAGCTACTCTTGGATTACAACTAGGTCGTCACGGTGAATGACTTCTGACCCATAATCGTATCCAAGGATGTCGCCAATATCTTTACTGTGCTTGCCTGCAATTTTTGCTAGGTCTTGGCTTGAATAACTGGCGATACCACGCGCAATTACTTTGCCTTTGCTGTCTGTGACTTGGGTAACTTCACCACGAGAGAATTCGCCTTTAACTCGAACAACCCCTTTCGCCAACAAGCTGCTGCCTTTGGTGTTGACTGCGTTTACTGCGCCGTCGTCAACCACGATGTCACCTGCTGAAGCAGGGCCCGCTAAAATCCAGCGTTTACGGTTTTCAAGCGCTTCCGCTAAAGGCAAGAAACGTGTGCCTTGTGGGTTATCACTCAGTGAATCAAACACCACATTTTCAGCACTGCCCGCAGCAATAATCACTTCGATGCCTGCGCGACGAGCAATGTCAGCCGCCTGCAGTTTTGTCGCCATGCCGCCAGTACCCAACGTAGTACCGCTGCCACCTGCGATCTTACGCAGCGTGTCATCAATGGTTTTCACTTCTTTGATGAGCTCAGCATTTGGATCTTTACGAGGGTCAGCCGTAAACAGGCCTTTTTGGTCTGTTAGTAGCAAAAGCTTATCAGCACCGCACAAAATACCCACTAAGGCCGACAAGTTATCATTGTCGCCCACTTTAATTTCGTTGGTTGCTACTGCGTCGTTTTCGTTTACTACCGGAATAATATCGTGCTCAACCAGTGCGTTGATCGTGTCACGTGCATTAAGAAAACGCTCGCGATCATCGAGATCAGCACGAGTCAGTAGCATCTGGCCAATCTTAAGGCCATAGATAGTAAACAAAGACTCCCAAACTTGAATCAACTGACTTTGCCCAACTGCCGCAAGCAACTGTTTGCTCGCCATTGAGTTGGGAAGTGCGGGGTAACCAAGGTGCTCACGTCCTGCTGCAATTGCACCAGACGAAACCATAACCACAGAGTGGCCTTGTTTTTTTAATTCAGCACATTGACGAACCAGCTCAACCATATGAGCGCGGTCTAATGCCAATGTTCCACCAGTTAAGACACTGGTACCCAGTTTAACAACGACAGTTTTACGCTGTGTTGTTGTCCCGCTTTGATGATTTGTTGTCATGAAGTCTTTTATGGATAAAACAAATAAGAGGTGATGTTTTAGCAATCAAAAGGGGAATTCACAAGCAGAAAAGGTGCGAAATCGCACCTTTTTGCTTTATATAGAAGAGTAACCTTTAAAATTAGACGAATTCGACAGACTCTTCGTCTAATTGGATACTGATTTCAAACTTACTTTGAAGTTCATCGACCAGTTTCTTGTGGAAGGCTTCTTGAGTTCGAGAGACCTCAGCGACCGCCTTTTTAGGTAACGGCAAAGAATCCCAGTTACCATCGATGTTGTACTTGCCGATATTGTACTTCGCCGAATATCCCTCTTCCGACTTATCCAATTCCAGCCACCAGCCCCAGAACTCGCGTTCTTCTGGTGATTTTTTATCGTTCACACATACAGACAAGCAATCAAAGATATAGTGGCCTTCTTCTGATTGCGGTTCCCTTAAGTAAGGCCCGATCGCCTTTAAAACATTCAACAAGCGGTAATGCGTAGGTTGTTGTGTCACTTCTGACATATTGAATCTCCATTTTCAATGTTAAGAATGACGTTACTCAGACTGTTATACGTAGAAACTACGCATTTGGATTTTATAAATGACCTCTGAGTATCAGGTACTTAGTTTGTACATTTTTCATGCTTAACTAATTTAGGAGAAATGTCATCTAAATAATTCATCCTCAAGCCACTTTATCGCCAATTCGAGGGATTGCTCATAACCTTGTGTAATTGACTTAGCTTTGATTTTCTTCGCTTTTCCGTAATCACTGTAAATAGCAACCAGTTGATTATCCATTGGCGGTGAAACCGGGTCGCCTTCCAGAGCCAATGCCAAGATAGGAACACTGGTTTTACTGTTTGACAGCAAACCTTGTACCTTGAGTGACCACGCCATCAACTGCCCAGAAAGGCTATTGATATCGACCGCCCCTTTACCAAGGCGCGAAGCCAACACATCTAGATGCATTTTAGGCATCTGCTTAAGTTTGTCTGCATGAACAAAGATATCGTGAATTGGCGCGCCTAAAGAAATACACGCTTTAATCTTATGTTGCTCGAGGAAAGATAATCTCACCATCGCATTGCCACCGAAGCGGAAACCAAACAAGCCGACTTTGTGGTGATCGACCCATGGGATGTTAGGCAATTCATTCAGCACTGCTTGGTGAAGACAAGATGAGTCTTCTGTTAACGGCCAATGTGCACTGTGCCCTATTGATGGCATGTCTACCGTTAACATAGCAATGTTCTTAGGTGCTAAATAATCCCTAAACAGGCGCCACATATCGGTTTGCAAGCTATCTAGACCCGCGCTGACAATCACAACCGGTTGTGGTTTATCTGTCTTGGTTAGATGCAAGTTCGCTTTGATCTTCTTGTTTTGGTATGGAATATCAATCTGCTTGACGATCAACTTAGTGTGCTTGATCGCTTCAGAATACGCTGCGTTGGCCAACACTTGAGCCTGAGCTGCCAAGTTGTCGTTCTTGAGGTGTGGGTAACCCGCAATACTGAAGCACAACGATGCGGAAAATAGCTCTTCAGCCATCTCTTCACCATTCTTCTCATTAGAACGATTTTGATGCTGCATACCCAGCTTGGTCCATTCGTATGCCCAGTTACCACTTCGGTAACCCATGACCGTATCAAGCCACTCATCGGTTGTACGAGAGTTATCTGATGACGCGATGCGAGCCAATACCGCTTCCTGCTCTATTGGATTAACGCCTTGCCATACCCACTGAAGACGTCTTAGGTTTCGATACCATGATGAGTTTTTCTGTTCACGTTTCTCATCCAATAGCGCTTCAGAGCTTGGCATGTATTGTGTCAACATTGAGGTCTCTTTCGCTTGCTTGTGCTTTACAAACAAAGTTTCCGAAAGGTTCGAGCTCGTTTCTTCTGGTTCAGACATTGGGATACTTAATAAGAAATGGTTGTCACTAATAATATAAAAAAAAATGACCCTATAAAGGGTCATTTCTCAAAAAACTAAGTTTACGCTTATTTTGACTTGCGATTTACTGGCTCTACGTAGCTTAGGCTAGTATCCCAAGGTTGCTCAATCCATGTGTCTTGAGCGATATCAACAATGTACTCGTCTAGCAAATCAGCGCCAGATGGTTTTGCACATACAGCGATCAGTTTCGCTTTAGGGTACATTTCGCGAAGCTTACGTGCAGTGTCACCACTATCAACCAAGTCTTCAACGATTAGGAAGCCTTCGCCGTCACCTTCAGGTGCTTTAACTACTGTCATATCACGTTGGTGATCGTGGTCGTAGCTAGAAATACAAATCGTATCTACGTGACGAATACCTAGCTCACGAGCCAAGATTGCACCAGGAACCAAACCACCACGGCTTACTGCCCAGATGCCTTTCCACTGCTCTGCTGGCATTTGCTTTTCAGCAAGTTGACGGCAGTAAGTCTGCATGTTGTCCCAAGTGATAACGAATTTGTTGCTCATAGTATAAAACCTAATAATTTTGTCATGTTATTAGAGGCTATTTCAAACATAGCCTCTTCAGCGATTAAGCAGAAATCTAGACGATTAAGCGAAAATGTATTTAAGAATAAAGATAGCCGACATTACCCACACAGCAGGTGAAACGTCGCGACCTTTACCACTTAGCAGCTTAATTGCAGCGTAAGCGATGAAACCTAGTGAGATACCCTCAGCGATAGAGTACGTCAGCGGCATAAGCAGACATGTTACCACGACTGGTGCTGCTTCCGTAAGATCACGCCAATCAATGCCAACTAGGCCAGACATCATCAGAATTGCTACATAGAAAAGTGCACCTGATGTTGCGTAAGCCGGAATCATACCTGCAAGTGGCGAGAAGAAAAGAGCCAGTAGGAATAAGATACCAACAACAACAGCCGTTAGACCGGTACGGCCGCCTTCAGCAACACCCGCAACACTCTCAACATAAGAAGTAGTATTTGATGTACCTAGCAGTGCACCAATAGATGTTGCTGTAGAGTCAGCAAGCAGTGCTTTGTTCAAGCGAGGTAGTTTGCCGTCTTCTTTGATTAGGTTTGCTTTCGTTGCAACACCAACCAGAGTACCCGCTGTATCGAACAAATCGACGAACAAGAACGCGAATACCACTGAAATCATACCGATTTCAAATACAGCAGAGAAATCAAGCTGCATGAATGTAGGAGCAAGGCTTGGTGGTGTAGACATGATGCCGCCGTATTGAACGTCACCAATAACAATGCCAAGAGCTGTGATAGCTAGAATCGCAATCATTACTGCCCCTTTCACGCCACGGTGAACAAGAGCAATCGTTAGGAAGAAACCAAGTGAGCCTAGGATAGGAGCAATCGCGGTAATGTCGCCCAGTGAAACTTTAGTTGCTGGGTTAGAAACAACGATGCCTGCATTGCTAAGCGCAATAAACGCTAGGAAAAGACCGATACCTGCAGAGATACCAACACGCAGAGACATAGGGATCGAGTTGATAATCCATTCACGGATCTTAAAGATGCTTAAGAAGATGAAGATTACGCCTGATACGAAAACCGCTGCCAGAGCAACTTGCCACGTATAACCCATACCCATTACAACAGCGTAGGTAAAGAATGCGTTCAAACCCATGCCTGGAGCTTGAGCAATTGGGTAGTTAGCAACAAAGCCCATGATGAAACAGCCAATAGCAGCCGCTAAACAGGTTGCTACAAATACAGCGCCATGGTCCATACCAGCATCAGCTAGAATCATTGGGTTTACAAAAATGATGTAAGCCATTGTTAGGAAGGTTGTTAGACCTGCGATGATTTCAGTGCGCACATTGGTGCCATTTTCACTGAGTTTGAATAGCTTTTCGAACATTATCGAATCCTATAAGGGTAAAAAGTAAACGGTTGCGTAATCGATTGGCTGTGGATTATAAAGTTATCAAATAACAAATTCCAGATAGAATTAAGGCTCTAATCGATATTTATCAGAATGCCGTATGAAACAAAGCGATTAAAAATGAAGATATCATCGATAAATAACCATTAAAAACAAACAATTAACAACAATAGACTCACTAAAACTAGTTGGTTGTTTTTTCTACCATCGGTTATTTTCATTGATAATCTAGCCAGTAAATTCTGAATTCAAACTCACAATAGTTATGTATTTTTCAACAGGATCAGTAATAAGGCGCAAATTGATATTTCGGCGTTTAAAAAACAACCACGCAGAACAGCAAGGAAAGTGACAAGCGAAAGCGGTTTGGAAAAGTAGCAGGCAAAAAAAACGCCACTCAAAACTGAGTGGCGGTAGAATCTGTCAACCAAAAGGGCTGTAAAAGAATTCCAATATATAGGGGTGAACAAAACTGTTCGAGTTACATGCTTACGGTATTAGTAACCAAAGCTTGTAGGGTATGCAAAGTTGCTAGTGTAAACAGAGCTGTTAATCCAGAACATTGCAGATGGTAAACCTTTCATAACTATCACCTTAATAAATCAATAAAAAACGAATTTGATTTCTCGGTTCCTTGGAGGCGATAAAACGGACTCATCCTTTGAGCATTTACTCTTCATCTCAGAAGTTGGTTATTAATATACCCTAAAGAAAAAAGATTACAAGTATTTTTTGCTATACGTCACATTTTTGGCCATTTACGGTTATTTTACAAACTTATTTTGTAATAAAACTACAAAATAGAATTAAACAAACGTTTGCCTGCTCCATTTATAAGCATCAAGGCGCTTAGCTGTGATCAGATGGACAAGATCGCTTTCAAAATTTGAGCTATTTGAGGTTTAGAACCGCTACTCGTCAAAACGCTCAAGTGGTATGCTGTTGCCATCAAAACAGACCCATATTTTAGATTTTTGTTCTAGGTTTTTCCCCATACAAAACCTAAATATATGGTTATTAAATAAAAAAGGAGTCATCCGTGTCTGAATTCCATTCTGAGATCAGTAAATTATCCCCTGCCCCTATCTGGCAGTTCTTCGATAAGATTTGCTCAATCCCACACCCTTCTAAGCATGAAGAAGAGCTTGCTCAATACATTATTGCTTGGGCAACAGAGCAAGGCCTAGATGTACGTCGTGACCCAACGGGTAACGTATTCATCAAAAAGCCAGCAACGGCGGGTATGGAAAACAAAAAAGGTGTAGTGCTACAAGCTCACATCGATATGGTTCCACAAAAGAACGAAGACACAGTTCATGACTTTGCTAAAGATCCAATTCAACCATACATTGATGGTGAGTGGGTTACAGCTAAAGGCACAACGCTTGGCGCTGATAACGGCATGGGCATGGCTTCTTGCCTAGCGGTTCTTGCTTCAAACGAAATCCAGCACGGCCCTATCGAAGTTCTACTAACAGTAGATGAAGAAGCAGGCATGACTGGTGCTTTCGGTCTTGAAGCGGGTTGGTTAGAAGGCGATATCCTTCTTAACACCGATTCAGAGCAAGAAGGCGAAGTGTACATGGGTTGTGCTGGCGGTATCGACGGCGCAATGACATTTGAAATTGCTCGTAATGCGATTCCAGCTGACTTCGTAACACGTAAGCTAACGCTAAAAGGCCTAAAAGGCGGTCACTCTGGTTGTGACATCCACACAGGTCGTGCAAACGCAAACAAACTGCTTGCTCGCTTCCTAGCGGGTCACGCAAAAGAGCTAGACCTTCGCATCGTCGAATTCAAAGGTGGTAGCCTTCGTAACGCGATCCCTCGTGAAGGTTTCGTAACGGTTGCTGTTCCTGCGGCAAACCAAGAAAAACTGGCTTCACTATACAACTACTACACTGAGCTGCTTTCAACAGAGCTAGGTAAAGTAGAAGACAGCATCGTGACTTTCAATGAAGAAGCTTCTGTAGAAATGGGCGCACTTGCGTCAGCAGACCAAGCTCGCTTTATCGCGGCACTTAACGCATGTCCAAACGGCGTGATTCGTATGAGTGACGAGATTGAAGGTGTTGTGGAAACGTCTCTAAACGTAGGTGTTATCACAACAGAAGAGAACTCAATCACAGTACTTTGCCTGATCCGCTCTCTTATCGATTCAGGTCGTAGCCAAGTAGAAAGCATGCTTCACTCTGTTGCTGAACTAGCAGGCGCTAACATCGCGTTCTCTGGTGCTTACCCAGGTTGGAAACCAGACGCAGATTCAGAAATCATGCATATCTTCCGTGACATGTACGAAGGTATCTACGGTCACAAGCCAAACATCATGGTTATCCATGCTGGTCTTGAGTGTGGTCTATTCAAAGAACCTTACCCGAACATGGATATGGTTTCTTTCGGCCCAACCATCAAGTTTCCGCACTCTCCTGATGAGAAAGTGAAGATCGACACCGTTGAGCTATTCTGGAACCAAATGGTTGCATTGCTTGAAGCGATCCCAGAAAAAGCTTAATTCGATAAGCTATGTTTGTTCAGTAAACGGTGTTTTACAGTAAACACCGTTTATCTGAGACAAAATAAAACAGGTACTCAATGAGTACCTGTTTTTGTATCTAATCTTTGTAGCTACTACTTGTGACTAAATAAACAATTAAGCGCGTGAAGCCGCGTAGCTTTCTAGCTCATCAATTGAAGTTTGTGCCACAACTTCGCCATCGATGAAGTACGTCACCATCTCGCCATCACGAACACCGATTAACGTCGCACGCTCACCAGACTGGTAAGTAATGTCCATTTGGATCGTGTTTTCATCAATCTGCTGCATTTGACCTTTTTCGATCACATCTGCACTCGTGATAGGACCCACTGGCGCTTCCGTTAGAGACGGATCAAGTTGGTGGTTGATGTCTAGGTAAGTATCAGTCTTAGTATCAAAGATGTGCGGAGCACCTGTTAGTGGGTTGCTACCAGTCCAGAACTCTAGTGAGTTGAATACTATGTAATCGGCAGCAACTGTTAGACCGTATGCAGGTGCAAGTAGAATGTTCAAACCACCACGAGCGTAACGGTTATCAACAGCCTTGATGTTGAACTTCATTAGGTAACCCGTTACTGCGTTGCTACCAACACAGCCAGATAAAGCAACAGATACCACCGCTAGTGCTACAACTTTTGAAATTGTTTTTTTCATTTTGATCTCAATATTTGAATTTGGCCGCCAAAAAATGGCGGTGGATAATACCAACGAACTGAATGACAAATATCAGCTCTAAGTTAATGTATTGTCATAAAATTCAAAATTTTAAACACCCTTCAATTAGCCAGATAAAAAACTGAAACCAATTCAGAAGCCCCTTCATAAAAAACTTTTGTCGTCACCGTAAAGCGATTGATTCGTACTAAAAATCAACGATTGCTACATTCCGTGTTAACGAATTATCACCATGTTGAGAACAACCTAAATGGCAAGACTAAAACCTAATCAACCATTCGAATTACTTGGTTATACTGTTCAGCCAGGACAGCGAATGGAGATTGAACTGCAAGCGGCTCAGCTTTACACGCATTCTCCACTTTCGATCCCGATTGAAATTATTCACGGTCGCCAAGCAGGCCCAACACTGATGGTAAATGCGGCTATCCACGGCGATGAGCTAAACGGTGTTGAAATTGCACGACAGCTGACCAATGCGATTGATCCAAAGAAACTGAAAGGGACATTAATTGTTGTGCCTATCGTTAACGTATTTGGCTTTATCCATAAATCTCGTTACCTACCAGACCGTCGTGACCTAAACCGTTGCTTCCCTGGCAGTGAGAAAGGATCGCTAACATCACGCATCGCTTACACCTTCTTTGAGAACGTGGCAAAGCACTGTGATTACATTCTAGATCTACACACGGGCGCGATTCACCGTACCAATCTGCCACAGATTCGTGCAAACCTATCGAACCCTGAAACACTGCGCATCGCAAAAGCGTTCGCAACACCCGTGATTATTGATTCTCCACTGCGTGACGGTTCACTGCGTAGCGAAGCGGAAAAGCTGGGTATTCCTGTATTAACTTACGAAGGTGGTGAAGCACTGCGTTTTGATCACCTAGCGATTCGTGCGGGTTACCTTGGCGTGCATCAAGTGATGAAAGAAATCGGCATGCTGCGTCCTAACCGTAAGAAGTTGCCAGAGCCAGTATTGAGTAAATCCACCAGCTGGATCCGCGCTGAGTCGGACGGTATTTTGCGTAACATGGTAAGACTGGGTGAACAAGTTGAAGCGGGACAAACCCTTGCTTACATCAGCTCTCCATTGGGTCACCAAGAAGGCCAAGTGATCACAACCAAAGGCGGTATCGTGATTGGTCAGCAGACTCTGCCTTTGGTCAACGAAGGTGATGCTGTGTTCCACATCGCTTACTTCAAGCAAGACGATGAAGAAGTCGGGCAATCAGTAGAAAGCTACATTGAAGAAGTGGCAGAAGATGATTGGCTAACTGCACTGAATAACTGATCAAACAATGCTTAACAGTTTAAGAGCTCGACGTTAAAAGCGAGAAACCAAAGCAGTGCTCTTAAACACAATAAAACAGAACTCCACAAACTAAAAAGCCCCAATACACTTTTAACTAGAAAGAAAAAAGTTGTATCGGGGCTTTTTTTTTTCACAAATCCCTTATCTTAAAATTAAGGGATCTATAAATTAGTTATGCACTGAATTACTCAGCGTCTTCTTGCTCTTCTGCACGAGCTTTAGCGCGCGCTTCACGTGCTTGCTCAGCTTTAAGCTCTTTAGTGTGACGTAGTTCGTCACGCTCTTTACGCTGCTCTGATTTACGCTCGTTACGTTCAGCTTGGTTAGCGATGAAAGATGCTAGCTCTTTCTCTGCCCACCCTTGTGCTAGAGCTTCAGTTTCGAAACCAGACTCACGCTTAGATACTGTAGTGCTGCGAGACGTTACTTGACGAGTAATCTCTGCACACCAACCGTTGCGTTTTTCTGTAAGGCGGATATCAAATTTTTTGTTCTTAGACATGTTCTATTTTTTCCTAAGGGAGATCATTAAGGGATCGGTCAACTTTGATAACTCCATCTAAGTGAGCATCTTTTAACACCATCCCTTGGTAAGCGCGGTATTAGAGCACAAATCAATGAATATTGCTGCAAATATTTGCAGCGGATCACACTCCAATGCTGCAAATCGTTTGCGCCGATTTCAATTGGTTCGTAACTTCCAATTCACCATCAACTTCTGTCCTGTTTTATCGATAACAATGAAATGAACTATGCTCAAACAGAGATAAATGAAAGAGATACCTGCTTGCTCAGGTTTATAGACTCTACTGTCTCACCTACTCCGCTCATAATTAAAATAGCTAAGGAGTTGCTATGGATAGCTTCATCAAAAATTTACCCAAAGTTGAGCTGCACTTACATATAGAAGGCACATTAGAGCCAGAGCTGATGTTCCAACTCGCCAAGCGTAATAACCTGTCGATTCCCTTTGAGACCCCAGACCAAGTTCGAGACGCGTACCAGTTCCACAATCTTCAATCCTTTCTCGATATCTATTACCAAGGTGCAAACGTACTGATTCATGAACAAGATTTCTACGACCTGACGTGGGCTTATCTGTTGAAGTGTCAGCAAGATAATGTGGTTCATACTGAGATCTTCTTCGACCCTCAGACTCACACTGAACGCGGCATTGACTTTGAAGTCATCGTTGGCGGGATTACTCGAGCTTTGAATCAAGTGGAGCAAGAGCTTGGTATCAGCAGCCAACTGATCATGTGCTTTCTGCGTCATCTCGATGAAGACAGCGCTTTTGAAACACTCAAACAAGCCCTTCCTTATAAAGATAAGATCATTGCCGTTGGGTTAGATTCATCAGAACAGGGCAATCCACCAGAGAAGTTTAAACATGTATTCCAAGAAGCGATCAACCAAGGCTTTCTGACTGTCGCGCACGCCGGAGAAGAAGGCCCTGCACAAAATATTAGCGACGCACTGAGCTTGCTAGGCATTACCCGAATTGATCATGGCGTTCGCTGTGTAGAAGATGAAGAGTTGATGGAACAGCTAATAGCAAAACGTACACCACTGACCGTCTGCCCGCTGTCGAATACCAAGCTCAAGGTGTTTGAGACCATGCAAGAGCACAACATCGTCGAGTTGCTGAGAAAAGGGCTGTGCGTCACCATCAATTCCGATGATCCGGCTTACTTCGGCGGCTATATGAATGATAACTTCCTCGCCGTCGCCAATGCTCACCCAGTGACCAAAAACGAATTGGCGCAGTTCAGTATTAATGCCATCGAAGCCAGTTTTATCTCGCCTCACGCCAAGGAAGATCTCATCACACAGGTACGCCAATACCTTGCTGCGAGTACTTAATGAGTTATCAAGATCAAAAAGGGAAGCTCTGAGCTTCCCTATCTATATCAATAGATAACTAATTGGCTTAGCCCGGGTGACCATCCACTCTTGGCGTTAACAGCATTATCCCAAATTTCCAGATAAATAGACCGAACGCTAACGTCCATAAACCCGCGCTGATATTGACCATCTCAAATAAATACGCCGGGAAGAATGTCACACCTAAACTACGAACGAGTGCCGCGATAAATATAGCCGAGAACGCCAAAGCCATACTTGGCCCTTTATAGATAGCACGGCCAGTATGTCCCATTGTCACGCGCGTGATCATCGCCAGAATTAACCCACTCAAACCGCCAATCGCAAACAGGTGCAGCATGTTATGGCTCGCGAACGGGTTATCTAGCAAACCGCGTAACAGCAAGCTGAGAGGGATACATAGGTAAGCCGCATGCAGCGACCACACCAAGGGTTCTGATAGTGTTGTCCAAGGCTTCCAGCGGATAAAGCGCACCAACTGTGTCACACCTGCAAATACCATCAACTCATTGCCGACTTGAGCAAAGGTCAATGGGAAGAAGCTCAACACAAATAAGCCAACCAAAGGTAGATTGGCTAACCATTCCAACCAAACCAAGGGCTGCGCTTTTTCGAAATCAAAACGACGCGCTGTAAAAAATGGGAGCACTCGCCCACCCATCACTGATAACAGCAAGGTAAACCACCACAACATAGCCTGCCAAACTGCAGACGATGGGAATGGAGGCATCCCCTTAATGGTCGCGTAACTAGCAAAGTTCGCCACGATAGCCAATATAAACAGTGGCACAAAGAATAGATTCTTCCAGCCTTTCGACTTCACGACTCGGAAACCAATTTCGTAGGCGGCGAAGATTAAGAACAGCGCCTCAACCGACGAGATCAGCCATAACGGAGCGGGTGTCCAAAACAGAATACGAGGTGCGAGCCACAAACCGACTAGCGCAGCTAATCGATAATGCTTGGTGCCATTGACACCCGTCCACGTTTGTACTGCCGTTAACACAAAACCGACCACTATCGCCATTGAGAAACCAAACAGCATCTCATGCACGTGCCACCACAGTGCGGGAACTTTTAAAATATCAGGCTGACCGTTTTGGAACATGATGACCCAAGCGACAATCGCGATCACTGCATAGAGACTGCCTAAAAAGAAGAAAGGTCGAAAGCCTAAACGCAGGTAGGCTGGAATCGCGTCTTCTACACTTTTATCTGTGATATTTAACAAACTCGCTCCTAATTCTCAGATAAGCGGCCAAGGTATTACCTAAACCAAATTTTGTGTGCATCAAATCCGATGCAATATGCAGATCACATTGCATGAAACGCGCCAATTAGATAAAACCAGTAAAAACAGCGACTCACGAGATTCAATAGCCAATAAACAAGTCAAAAAAACACAACCAAAAGAGTCATAAAGTCATATACATGTATAAATAGAAACTTACTGACTTTTGGTATCTCGCCACATATAGTAAGACTAGACTTAAATGGAACAACTCAGACAAGGAATGCGATGTATATTTTTGGTTATGGCAGTTTAATCAACTCATCTTCACGTCAGCTTACCGGTCAGACAGGGCAAGCGATCCCTGCGATTGTTCATGGCTTGATTCGCCATTGGAGCAAGATCGATGACAGCTATGTGTTATCACCTTTGATCGTCAATCTTGGCGAAGGACAAGTGAATGGTGTGTTGCTTGAGGTGGATGATATTGCACTGGCTGAGTTTGATCGCCGTGAGCGTGGTTATCACCGAATCGAATTAAAGGCCTCTCAGATAGAAAGCCAAGATGAGTTCAAACAGGATCAATCGATCTGGGTTTACATCAAAGACGAGATTGAAGCACCTTGCGAAAACAGCCCTATCGTTCAAACCTACGTCGATACGGTATTGGCAGGATGTTTAGAGGTGTCTGAAAGCTTTGCGGCGCATTTTGTTAAACACACACAAGGTTGGCACCACCCATTAGAAAATGATCGCCACCAGCCTAAATACGGCAACCTTGCTGGGGTTTCCGATCACCATCACAGTGTGATTGATGGCTTGATACTAACTGTACGCAGCTAGTTGATTTAGGTTGGTGAACACATTGACTCACCAACCTAAAGTGAGCTTAAACGACACGAATACCTGCTGGCATCGCACGTTCAGGTGTTAACAATACACTTTCAGATTCATCTTCCGTTTCTGCACAAAGCAACATGCACTCAGAAGTGTGGCCTCTCATCTTCGCCTTCGCTAGATTGCACAAAACAACAACCTGCTTACCCATCAACTCTTCTTCTGTGTAGTAAGGGACTAGGCTGGTCACCGTTTGCAGTGTCTTGTCACCAACATCCACTTGCACTATGTAAAGCTTGTCGGCGTTTTCATGACGCACAACCTCAATGATCTTACCCACACGCATTTCTAACTTAGCAAAGTCACCATAAGAGACAGTATCCATTTCTCACTTCCTATATTGGTTTATTTTCACTCATTAAATCATTTACTAAAATTAAGTAAAATGTAAATGTTTACACTAGCATTAAGCCTAATAATTACAAGCGGTAAAGATCTCATTACTGGAAGTAAAATGAGAGTTTCGTTGCCTTACTATCATTGTCGGTGTTAAATAGATGAAGCAATGTATAGAGGTTAAAAATGGCAACAATTAAAGATGTAGCAAAGGAAGCTGGTGTTTCTGTTGCAACCGTATCTCGAGTGATCAACAAGTCTCCCAAGGCGAGTGCAAGCTCGGTAGAGTCTGTAACTAAAGCGATGTCTAAACTTGGCTATCGACCGAATGCCAATGCTCGAGCGCTGGTAAGCCAAAGCACGAACACTGTTGGTGTATTGGTCGGTGACATCTCCGATCCCTTTTTTGGCACGCTGGTTAAGGCTGTCGACAATGTCGCTCGTGAGAACGGAAAACATATCCTTGTCGGTAATGGCTCGCACGATCGTGAAGATGAGAGACAAGCGATTGAATTGCTGATTAACAGCCGTTGTGACGCCTTGGTGATCCACTCTAAAGGCCTCACCGACGAAGAACTGATTGCCTATGCAAAAGAGGTCAAAGGCTTAGTACTGATCAACCGTTATATTGCTGAGATTGCCAACCACTGTATTTTCTTAGACAACAAAAAAGGTGCGTATCTTGCGACGGAATATCTGATCCGCCATGGCCATAAGAACATTGCCTGTATCGCCTCATCGCATAGCATTGAAGATGCCGATGAGCGTATCCAAGGTTACTTAGCGGCACTCTCAGATTACAAAATAGCGCTCTCTGACAGCTATATTGAATACTCAGCGCCGACCAGTGACGGTGGCGAATACGCCATGACTAACCTTCTGACTAAGTCACTGCCAATCACTGGCATTGTGGCGTACAACGATTACATGGCAGCTGGTGCTTTGTCTGTCCTTGATGAAAACGGTATTCAAGCGCCAGACAAAATGTCGATCATCGGTTTCGATGATGGTTTGATTGCCCGCTATGTTCATCCAAAGCTCACCACTATTCGCTACCCGATTCAGATGATGGCAGAGAAAGCGACACGACTCGCGTTGCACTTAGCCAAAGGTGAAAACACCTCAACTGAACCAATGATGTTCTCTCCAACTCTGGTACGCCGTAATTCGGTAGAGAAAGTCTAGGTTCTGGTCGACTCATCAAGCAATAAACAAAAAAAAGCCCTAACAGAATCGCTTCTGTTAGGGCTTTCCTACCTTACTCAGATACTCAACAATCGCGCTTAATAAACCGCACTCTTGTTGAGCGCCACTTTTGCTCATCCCCCAAGAACAACGCGATAATTCACATCGTCCTATTCACAAACAAAAGATATTGACGTAACCGCTTTGAGCTAGAGCGTACTAGTTTGAAGAATCCCCCGAAAATTCAAACTGGTAACAGGTACTGTAGTTATATTCTTGTTCAGGCTTGAGAATACAACTGTCCTGCTTCCACTCTGGGTGGTTAGGAGAGTCAGGTAAGAACTGGGTTTCTAGCGCCAAACCAGCGTAGTCTTCATAGCTGCCACCACTTCGGTTTGGTGTGCCACCAAGCCAGTTTCCGGTGTATAGCTGCATCGCAGGTTTGGTTGAAAATACTTTTAGTGTGACGAGCGCATCCGGTGAGGTTACGGTCGCGGCGCATTGAGTGCGTTTGCAGCCATCAGCCAATAAGAAAGAGTGGTCGTAACCCTTTGCTGCTTTCTGCTGTTCATCGCCCAACAAACGCTCTGAGATCATCATAGGCTGATTGAAGTCAAAGCTGGTCGATTTCACTGATTTAAGGTTACCTAACGGAATACCCACCGAATTGGTCGGTAAGAACTGATTAGCATTGATACTGACAATGTGTGACAAACAATCGTGTCCAGCTTCAGCGCCAAGTAGATTGAAGTACGCATGATTCGTTAGGTTGACTACAGTCGGCTTGTCTGTGGTTGCAGAGTAATTAATGGACACTCGATTGTCTTCGGTGATGTCATAACGTACCGACACATTCAAATTCCCCGGGAATCCTTGGTCGCCATCAGCAGACTCTAGACTGAACACCACTGACGTTTCGGTTTGCTCGGCAATATTCCAACGGCGTTTATCAAATCCGTTCGGGCCACCATGTAAGGTATTGCCCGCTTGGTTGGTTTCCAGCTTGTAATTCTGACCATCAATTTTGAAACGACCATTAGCAATGCGGTTAGCATAACGGCCAACGGTTGTGCCCATATAGCTGGCTTGTTTATCGAAGTTCTCCATTGAGTTAACACCCAACAACACTTCTCTTTTGTTTCCCTTTACTGGCAGGATACAGCTCAACCATGTTGCACCAATATCCATGAATGTCACTTGAATGCCATGCGTATTTGATAGCGTCACTAACTGAGCGGGTTGGCCATCATAGGCTGGAGTCTGCGCCATGGATTGATGCAGGTTTTGCTCTTGTGTCATTCTAAATTCCTTCTAGTGCCAGTAAAAAGCCTCTACCTGAAGTAAAGGCTTTAGCATTTGGCCTACCATGATCTTTTTACTTGGTAAGCTCTATATTAAATCTCGAAGCCGTTAGATTACTTCAACTAAGCCTGCTCCGTCTTTCGCTTGGCACACATAAATAGATTCTTTTAGCCCCGTCGCCGCTTGATATTTCTGTTCAACGGTTGTTTTGATTTCATCAACCAATGCAGGTGGAACCAATGCCACAATACAACCACCGAAACCACCGCCAGTCATACGCACGCCACCTTGTTCACCGATCACTTCTTTGACCATATCAACCAGCGCATCAATCTCTTTCACCGTGATTTCAAAATCATCACGCATTGATGCATGCGATTCAGCCATCAACTCGCCCATACGCTTCATATCATGAGTGCGTAGAGCTTGAGCCGCTTCAACAGTACGGTCATTTTCAGTAATCACGTGACGAGCACGTTTCGCGACCATTTCATCCAATTCAGACTCTTTCGCTTTGAATTGCTCAATGGTCACATCACGAAGTGCCGGAACACCAAAGATGCGCGCCGCTTCTTCACACTGTTCACGACGTGTGTTGTATTCGCTGTCGACTAAGCCGCGTTTCTTGTTTGAGTTAATGATAACCACAGCCATATCTTCTGGCATTGAAACCGCTTGAGTCTCTAGGCTACGACAATCCAAAAGCATCGCGTGGTTTGCGCGACCTTCTGCAGAGATCATTTGGTCCATGATGCCGCAGTTACAGCCCACAAATTCGTTTTCGGCCTGCTGACCATTTAGCGCCACTTCAGCTTGGCTGATCTCTAGGTTATAAAGCACCTTGAATGTTTGACCAATCACCACTTCCAGCGCCGCAGAAGAACTTAAACCTGCACCTTGAGGCACGTTGCCCGTTACAGAGATGTCTGCACCTGTAAATTCAAAGCCGCGACCTTTTAAGCACTTCACCACACCACGAATGTAGTTAGCCCACATCTTGTCTTGTTGGAATGTGATCTCTTGAGTTAAATCGAACTCATCGACTGCATTACCGTAGTCCACTGATACTACGCGAACAATGTTGTCGTCACGCTTAGCCGCGGCGACTACCGTTTGGTAGTTAATGGCACACGGTAGAACAAAACCATCGTTGTAGTCAGTGTGCTCGCCGATCAGGTTCACACGACCTGGTGCTTGGATAATATGAGTCGCTTGGTAACCAAGGACTTGCTCAAAAGATGCTTTCACGTTTTGGATTAGGTCAGACATAAGTAAACTCTCTGGTTAAACTCTTTGTTCAATTGGTTATGGCCCCTTCACGGCACCACTTTAATTCTTTTAGATTCCCTATATCGTTCGTCGCTCACGGTAGGGAATGACAACATCAGCGACTATACTTCTATGCTTCTAAGCTCTTAAACTTATGGGCTTCTCACCTGTCGTCATTCCAGAATCGAGGGACGAGATATCAGGAATCTCACTCGTTATCTACGAAACAGGCTATTCCTGATCTTTATAGTGAACGTCACTCAAATCACGAAGACGCTGCGCCGCTTGTTCTGCGGTTAAATCACGCTGAGACTCAGCCAACATTTCGTAGCCCACCATGAACTTACGAACCGATGCGCTGCGTAGTAGCGGCGGGTAGAACAATGCATGCAGTTGCCAGTGATCGATGTCCGTACCTTCTTCGAAGAACGGCGCATAGTGCCAGCCCATTGAGTAAGGGAATGAGCACTGGAACAAGTTGTCGTAACGACTGGTCAGCTTCTTAATCGCAAGCGCTAGATCATCACGTTGTTCGTCAGTCAGTTCGCTCATACGGCGGATGTGTGTTTTTGGTAGCAACATGGTTTCAAATGGCCACGCAGCCCAATAAGGCACCACAGCGATCCAATGTTCAGTTTCAACCACAGTGCGAGAACCGTCTTTCATTTCAGATTCAACGTAATCCACTAAAAGATTCGAACCTTGTTGTTCAAAGTACTCTTTTAACAGTTTCTCTTTGCGTTCAATCTCGTTGGGCAAAAAGCTGTTTGCCCAGATCTGACCGTGTGGGTGTGGCTGAGAACAGCCCATGGTCTCGCCTTTGTTTTCAAACGCTTGAACCCATAGGTAGTCTTTACCTAGCTCTTCAATCTGTTCATTCCATGTGTCGATAACACCGCGAATCTTGTTTACTGGTAACTCTGGCAGCGTTTTGCTGTGGTCCGGAGAAAAACAGATCACGCGGCTCAACCCGCGAACACCTTGAGTCTTGAATAGAGGGTTATCAGACTCTGGAGCGTCAGGTGAATCAGGCATCAACGCCGCGAAGTCATTACTGAATACATAAGTGCCGTCGTAATCTGGGTTTTCGTCGCCCGAGATACGCGTATTGGTTGGGCACAAGAAACACTCTTTCTCATACGCAGGAAGCTGCGCAGTCGATGGTTTTTCATCTTGGCCACTCCAAGGACGTTTTGCTCGGTGCGGTGATACTAAGATCCACTGACCCGTTAATGGGTTATAACGACGATGCGGGTGGTCTACTGGGTTAAATTCAACTTTTGACATGTTTAGATTGCTCTCAAATTTTGTGTCTTGGTCAATTCACCAAGATGAATAATTCTTCTACAAGGAGATTCCCTATCACGCTCGTGCCTCGCTGTAGGGAATGACGTGTAATCTCGTTGTGCTATTTGTGCAAAGGCCACCACTTCATAGCCTTATGCTCATCCGTCATTCCAGAATAAAGGCACGAGATATCTGGAATCTCTATTTTTTCAATAGCTTAAAAGTTCTTTAGTAACCTTGTGGGTTATTCGACTGCCAATTCCATGTATCCGCCGTCATCTCCATCACGCTACGCGTCGCCTTCCAGCCAAGCTCGCGCTCTGCTTTTTCAGTACTTGCCCAACATTCGGCAATGTCACCTGCGCGGCGTGGGCAAAGTTCATAAGGAACCGGTTTGCCCGATGCTTGTGCGAAGGCTTCAACCATCTCGAGTACACTTGAGCCTTTGCCCGTACCTAGGTTGTAAATGTGTAAGCCCGCTTTCTCGCCAACCACTTTTAGTGCTGCTACGTGGCCATCAGCCAAATCCATTACATGAATATAGTCACGAACGCCTGTGCCATCGACTGTTGGGTAATCGTTTCCAAAAACAGCCAGTTTTTCACGGCGACCGACGGCTACTTGAGCAATAAACGGCATTAAATTATTTGGGATACCTTGTGGGTCTTCACCCATAGTGCCCGATGGATGTGCGCCAACTGGATTGAAGTAACGCAGTAAAGTGACGCTCCAGTCGTTCTCCGCGTTGAACAGATCGCTCAAGCACTCTTCCACCATATATTTGCTGCGACCATAAGGGTTAGTTGTCGCGCCAGTTGGTGAAGTTTCAGTAATCGGCACTACTTCTGGATCACCGTAAACGGTAGCCGAAGAACTAAATACGATGCTTTTCACGCCCGCTTTCTTCATGCTTCGAGCTAACACTAGTGAACCATTAACGTTGTTATCGTAGTACTCCAAAGGCTTAGACACCGACTCCCCAACCGCTTTCAGGCCAGCAAAGTGAATCACGGCTTGGATATCGTTTTCTGAAAACACACTATCTAGAAAAGATTGATCACGAATGTCGCCAAGATAAAAAGTTGGTCGCTTACCGGTCAATGATTCGATTCGCTCCAGTACTAGCTCTTTGCTATTGCAAAGGTTATCAACAATGATTGGCTCCATACCCGCCTGTATCATTTGAATACATGTATGACTTCCGATGTAACCCATGCCGCCCGTAACCAGTACTTTCACAATCAACCTCTCTTTGTCGTCATTCGTGGGCTAACTCGAACTGACATTCAGCTCAGTAGCACCGTATGTCAGAAATAGTAGCAGCCATTTTGACTATAATTCTGTGATCAAAACCACGAAGTGTAAACGTTTACACTAAGTTTCATCATTGGAACTGATCATGACATAGAGAGAACGTATAGCTGTTAACCTCTAATTCATTGAATTTTAATAAGATAATTATAGATAGTTAGATTTGAGACATCATAGAGGAGTTGAGCATTTATTTTACTAAAAGTTAATGCAATGACGTCCAGTTTGATTACAATAGGTCTGTAGAATAAAGAGGTGCATTGCTTTTTTACTAAATACCAATTTCAAAGCAGCGCAATGTTCCAATAACAGGAAGTGAGTATGGCAACGTTAAAAGATATCGCGACTGAAGCACATGTTTCATTGGCTACAGTTTCAAGGGTTCTCAATGAAGATCCAACATTAAGCGTCAAGGAAGAGACCAAAAGGCGTATCTTTGAAATTGCAGAGAAGTTGGAATACAAAACCAGCAGCTCACGAAAAACCGTTAGCAGTAAAAAACAAAACCATCACTTCCTAGCACTGTATAACTACAAGCAAGAAGCGGAAGTTAACGACCCTTACTATCTATCGATTCGCCACGGGATTGAAACCCAATGTGAAAAGATGGAAGTTAAGCTAACCAACTGTTATGAAAGTAAAATACAGATCAATTCAGCACCAATCACAGGTGTTTTGTTGGTGGGTAGAATGACACCAGAGGTTATCGAGCAAGCTAAAAAGCTGAGCGATAATATCTGTTATGTCGATTTTACCGATCACTCAGAACCTTATGACTCTGTCGATATCGACCTGGCTTTGATCAGCAAAGAGATCACCAACTTCTTTATCAACCAAGGCTATGAGCGCATCGGCTTTATTGGTGGCCAAGACGACGTCAATACCCCTGATATTCGTGAAGTCGCTTTTGCTGAATATGGTGGCCTCAAGAACGTTGTCAGTGAGCAAGACATCTACCGTGGTGACTTCTCTAGCTCATCAGGTTACAAGCTTGCAAAACAGATGCTCGCGACGGGCGACTACCCTAAAGCCATGTTTATTGCGTCAGATTCCATCGCAATTGGCGTTTTACGAGCCGTTCATGAGCACGGATTAAACATCCCTGAAGATATTGCGCTGATCAGTGTAAACGACATCCCAACAGCTAAATTTACCTTCCCATCTTTATCAACGGTTCGTATTCACTCTGAATTGATGGGAATTCAAGGCGTTAATCTGCTGATTGAGAAAGTACGCGACGGCCGAACCATCCCACTACGTGTCTATGTACCAAGCAAACTCAAGCTGCGCGATACAACAAAATAATTAAATATATCAAGTAGATAAATAAAGGCTACCTTTGTTGAAGGTGGCCTTTTTTGTGCCCGTCACATACATCAATCTCCACGTATCCCCCTCTTTAATCTGCTACATAAATCAGCCAATAGCATTCTTTTAAGTGGATCACACAGCACCGTAAAAAGACCATAAAAAACGTGATGAAGTTAAAGTAAAACGTTTTCACCATTTTCATTTAGTAAAACTTTTACTAATAATTACCTCAATCCAAAAATACTCGTATTCACTACGACCCAATTACGCATAAGAACGTCGGTCAGCAAACTGCATTCAGACCGAGAGAGAGGCAACGTGAACAACTGGGAAAACTTCCTGAACTTACATGAGAACCGTATGGCACCGCGTGCATACTTCTTCTCGTACGCATCAGAAAAAAATGCAAACACGTTTCAGCGTGAACTGAGCAGCCACTTCCAACTATTGAGTGGCCAATGGAATTTCAGCTATTTCACCAATCCGCTATTGGTTCCTGAAGAGTTCTATTCTCAGGAAATGAGCGACTGGGGAAACATCACGGTTCCAAACATGTGGCAAATGGAAGGCCACGGCGATCTTCAATACACAGATGAAGGTTTCCCATTCCCAATTGATGTGCCTTTCGTACCATCAGACAACCCAACCGGCGCATACCAACGCTCTTTCTTCCTTGGCGAAAGCTGGGACGAGAAACAAACCATCATCAAATTTGATGGCGTTGAAACTTACTTCGAAGTTTACGTAAACGGCGAGTACGTGGGCTTCAGCAAAGGCAGCCGCCTAACCGCTGAGTTCGATATCTCTAGCCAGGTAAAAGCAGGCAACAACCTACTTTCTATTCGAGTGATGCAGTGGGCCGACTCTACCTACATTGAAGACCAAGACATGTGGTGGACGGGCGGTATCTTCCGTGACGTTTACCTAGTAGGTAAAGAACAACTGCACGTTCAAGACGTTACCGTTCGCACTGACTTCGACGACGCTTACCAAAGCGCGACCCTGTTATGCAAAGTGGAACTAGAAAACCTAGCAGCAGCGGCAAACGCAACCCTTGAGTACGCATTGCTCGATGGCAGCCAAGTTATCTCGCAAGGCTCTGTAGATAGCTTAAGTGTCGATGGCAATACGAGTACTCAATTCTCTATTGATGTGGTTAACCCTGTCCAATGGAACGCTGAGAACCCTTACCTATACCAACTGCTGCTTACGCTGAAAGATGGTGACGGCAAGGTGTTGGAAGTGATTCCACAGCGCGTTGGTTTCCGCGACATTAAAGTTCGCGATGGTCTGTTCTACATCAACAACAAATACGTGATGCTGCACGGTGTAAACCGTCACGACAACGACCACCTAAAAGGTCGTGCGGTTGGCATGGATCGCGTAGAGAAAGACTTAGTGTTGATGAAGCAGCACAACATCAACTCAGTACGCACGGCGCACTACCCGAACGACCCACGCTTCTACGAACTGTGTGATATTTATGGCCTATTCGTTATGGGCGAAACCGATGTCGAAACTCACGGCTTTGCTAACGTTGGCGACCTAAGCCGCATCACTAACGATGCCGCATGGGAAGCGGTGTTTGTTGAACGTATCGAACGTCATATCCACGCTCAGAAGAACCACCCTTCTATCATCATGTGGTCGCTAGGTAACGAGTCTGGTTACGGTTGCAACATCCGCTCTATGTACGATGCAGCAAAAGCAATTGATGACACGCGTCTGGTTCATTATGAAGAAGACCGTGATGCTGAAGTAGTCGACATCATTTCAACCATGTACTCACGTGCTCAACTGATGAATGCCTTCGGTGAATTCCCACACGAAAAACCACGCATCATCTGCGAATACGCACACGCAATGGGTAACGGCCCGGGTGGTTTAACTGAATACCAAAACGTGTTCTACAAGCATGACGCAATTCAAGGTCACTATGTTTGGGAATGGTGTGACCACGGCATTCTAGCGCGTGATGAAGCAGGCACAGAGTTCTACAAATACGGCGGTGACTACGGTGACTACCCGAACAACTACAACTTCTGCATGGACGGTTTGATCTACCCAGACCAAACGCCAGGCCCTGGCTTGAAAGAGTACAAGCAAGTGATTGCCCCAGTGAAGCTTCGCGATTTCGATGCACAAACGGGCACCTTCACGGTAGACAACAAACTTTGGTTCTCAAACATCGATGACTACACCATCACTGCGGAAATCCGTGCTGAAGGTGAAACCATTGCTGTGCAACACATCAAGATTGAAGAACTGGCAGAAAACTCGAGCCGTGAACTGACACTTAACTTGCCACAACTTGATGAGCGCGAAGTGTTTGTGAACTTTACCGTGCGCAAGGATTCTCGTACGCCTTACAGCGAAGCGAACCACGACATCGCGGTGTATCAATTCCAAGTGAAAGAGAACACAGCACAGCTAGAAGCCTTCACTAACAACAATGCGACAGCACTGAATGTGGAAGAGTCTCGTTTAGCTTACCTAATCAAAGGCCACAACTTCGCACTGAACTTCTCGAAAGTGAACGGCAAGCTGACGTCATGGTTGGTCAATGGCGAAGAGATGATTAAGTCAGAACCACGAATCAACTTCTTCAAGCCAATGATCGATAACCATAAACAAGAGCACGATGGTTACTGGGAGCCTGCACACTTGCAAATTATGCAGGAGCACTTCCGTAGCATTGACCTTGAATGCGTTAACGTTGAACAGGTAAATGGCAAGGTAGAGATCACCACCACCAGCATCATTGCTCCACCAGTATTCGATTTCGGCATGCGTTGTGAATATCGCTACCAAGTTAATGCTGAAGGCCAATTGAACGTTGAGCTAAGCGCCGAACGTTACGGTGAGTACCCTCATGTAATTCCTGTGATTGGTTTTGATATGGGCATCAACGGCGACTTCGACCAAGTCCAATATTACGGACGCGGCCCTGAAGAGAACTACCAAGACAGCAAGCAAGCCAACATGATTGATGTGTACCAATCAACCGTTGCAGACATGTTCGAGAACTACCCGTTCCCACAGAACAACGGCAACCGCCAACACGTTCGTTGGGCTGCGCTTTCAAGCCGCGCGGGTAATGGTATTGCAGTAAAACCACAGCAAGAAATCAACTTCAGCGCATGGTTCTACACCAACCAAAACCTGCACCAAGCACAACACACCATTGAGCTAGAGAAAAGCGGTTACATCACGTTAAACCTAGATCACCAAGTGATGGGCTTAGGCTCTAACTCTTGGGGCAGCGAAGTGCTCGATTCTTACCGCGTTTACATGGACGAGTTCCGCTACGGTTTAACTCTGATTCCATTCCAAGCAGGCGATTGCGACGCACAACACCTAATCAATCACAACTTTGGCGATGAGTTTTTTACGGTGAATGCACCAAAAGCTCAACCACAACTGAACGAGGCATAAGCGATGATCGTTTTAGAGAACTTAGAACAATTTAAAGTCGTCTACCGCGATGGTCGTAAATGGCAACGCTGTGTAGAAGCGATTGAAAACATCGGAAACATCAAAGATGGCGTGATGTATTCAATTGGTGATTCACTGGCTTACATGATTGAAGACGGTGTGGCTCGTAACACAGAAAACTTCACGGGTAATCGTCGTTACTTCGACGTGCACTACTACCTAGAAGGCCGTGAAACGGTTGAATTCGCAGCGAAATCAGAGCTAGAGCAGATCCAAGCTTATAGCGATGAAACCGACCGCGAACACCTAATGGGGAACGGTGAAACTCGTGAGCTAGCTGAAGGCCAAGTGGCGATCTTTGACAACAATCAGGCTTACCGTTTCCACGGTGATAACCGAGTTCGAAAAGTGGTACTGAAAGTGACCATTGAAGACGGTTACTTCCTCAATAAATAAACAATAACGCTATCTATTCACAGTATGTATCGAGCCTTGCCGTTCAAGGCTCCAACATGCTGAACAAAGCCTCAATGCTTCCTCCCTACAAGGAAGCATTGAGAAATAACGACTATAATTACGTGATTCCTCGGAGGACACTATGTCTGAATCTGTACGCGGTAAGTTAGGCAAATTTGCCCTACTCTCCATGACATTTGCAGCGGTATTTAACGTTCGCAACATTGTAAACAACAACATCGAATTGGGATTGAGTTCAGCCCCTATCTTTTTGCTCGCGACCCTTATTTACTTCATTCCGTTCGTGTTCATCATTGCTGAATTCGTATCAGCAAATAAAAATTCTGAGTCAGGCATGTACGACTGGCTTAAAAAACCGCTAGGCTCAAAAGCAGCCTACCTAGGTTCGTTCCTATACTGGTTCGTAAACCTTTTCTGGTTTGTATCTCTGCTACCAAACGTAATCGCTTATGCGTCTTACGCGATGTTGGGCTATGAATACGCCTTCTCGCCAGTCGTCACATCGGCTATCTCGATTGCTCTGTTTGCAGCAGCGACACACATCTCAACCAAAGGCGCGAGTTGGCTAGGTAAGATTGCCGAGATCGTGGCCTACGGTGTATTCGCTCTGTTTGCAATCTACGTTATCGGTGCCCTAATGGCATTGGGCGGCAACCATGAACCAGTAGAACCAATCACGCTTGAAGCAATGACTCCGACCATCAACTGGGCAACGCTAGGTATCATGTGTTGGATCTTCCAAGCAGCCGGTGGTGCAGAAACCGCAGCCGCTTACCTAAACGATGTTAAGGGCGGTCACAAGTCTTTCATCAAGGTTATCATTGGTGCAGGTATCGCAATCGGCGCAATGTACGCAGTGGGCTCTCTACTTGTTAACGTATTCGTTGCTCGTGATGAACTGACCTACGCTGGCGGCATGGTTGAAATCTTCACAGGTATGGCGAACTACTTCGACATTTCACAATCTCTAACGGGTCGCTTTGTCGGTATTATCCTATTCGTTGCTATGTTCGGTTCGATGATGATGTGGACAGCAGCCCCAGTAAAAATTCACTTTTCTGAAATTCCTAAAGGTGTTTACGGCGAGAAGACAACAGAGCTTAACGAACACGGCGTGCCAGTACGTGCAGCTTGGTGGCAGTTCGCGTTTGTATTCGTGATGCTTGTGGTGAACGGCTTCGGCTCTGAATCAGTACAAGACATGATGAACACAGCAATCAACCTAACGGCTGGTACAGCAATGCTTCCGCCTATCTTCATCATGGTGGCGTACTTTGTATTCCGCTTGAAGCATGACGACACACCGCGTGATTTCCGCATGGGTACTCGAGTTCAAGGTATGGCTGTTGTCTCTGTACTTATCGGCATCTTCGTTGTGAGTATGACGGCATCTGCATTCCCAACAGGTGTTGACCTAGTTCAAGCCTTCTTTATCAACGTATTCATGACAGCGGTATTCTCTGGTCTTGCTTGGTGGTGGATCTCTCGCTTTGAAAAAAAGCAGGCAGGTAAAGACGCAAAGCTAGAAACAGCTAAGCAATCGTAGCACTCTGCATTATCCCCAACAAAAAAGCGCCTACCAAGGCGCTTTTTTTGTTTTAAATCAGACAATTAAAAAGACAAACCAAAAAATAAAAACGGAATTCCGTCAAGGTTTCACTTCACGAAAAACACCAATTAATAGGTAATAAAACTCGAATAAAAACCAAGGTAAAACATTAACTAAATTTATTTACTCAAGGTCACATATTTGATCAATTTCGATTAACTTCCCGCCGCTTAATCTTTAATCTTCTTGCTGAAGAGACAAACTAATTCATATAAAAAAAGCGGCAAAAAAACCCTACAAGCCCTATAAATCGTCGCTCATGAAACAAGCAATCTCTTCAATGAACTTCTTAATCTTTAACTCTTTATTTTGGTAATAACTTTACTGAAACACCAGAGAGAAAAAGCCCAAAGAAGTCCGATCGTAAATCTATAAAAACAACAATGAGCCAACCCTGACAAAACAAAGCGGGTGTTTGCCAAACCAACATAACAATAAAAGTGCGGCCTAGAGCTTCCCTCTCTAGGACCAAGTTATAACGATCATCAACGTGATTCACCGGAGAACATCATGTCCGAAAATAAACGCAGTACGATAGGCAAATTTGCCCTACTGTCTATGACCTTCGCGGCGGTATACAGCTTCAATAACATCATTAATAACAACATCGAGATCGGCCTTTCCTCGGCTCCGATGTTCTTTCTAGCAACCATCTTTTACTTTGTGCCATTTTGTTTGATCGTTGCAGAGTTTGTGTCACTGAATAAAGACTCTGAAGCGGGTGTTTACTCTTGGGTTAAAAGCTCTCTAGGCGGCCGCTGGGCGTTTATTTCAGCTTACACCTACTGGTTTGTTAACCTGTTCTTCTTCACCTCTCTGCTCCCTAGAATCATCGCTTACGCGTCGTATGCGTTCTTAGGTTTTGAGTACATATTCACGCCAATGACCACCGCAATTCTAAGTACTATTTTGTTTGCGGTCGCGACTCATATCTCGAATAACGGTGCGAAATTACTGGGCCCTATCACCTCACTAACATCATCACTGATGCTGCTGCTAACGATGTCTTACATCTTGCTATCTGGCGGTGCTTTGGTAGGCGGTATCGAGCCAGCTGACCCAATCACCATTGAAGCCATGACACCAAGCTTCAACTGGGCATTCCTTGGCGTAATCACTTGGATCTTCATGGCGGCAGGCGGTGCAGAATCGGTCGCGGTTTACGTTAACGACATCAAAGGCGGTCACAAGTCTTTCGTTAAAGTCATCATCATTGCCGGTATCTTCATCGGTGCGCTTTACTCGGTAGGATCTGTGTTAGCAAACGTGTTTGTTTCGCGTGAAGAGCTTAAATTCACAGGCGGCTCAGTTCAGGTATTTGAAGGGCTAGCAAGACACTTTGGCCTGTCTGAAATCTTGATGAACCGTTTCGTTGGTGTGGTTTCATTCACGGCGATGCTGGGCTCTCTGCTGATGTGGACAGCAACACCGGTTAAGATTTTCTTCTCTGAAATCCCTAAAGGTATCTTCGGTGAGAAAACGGTCGCTCTAAACAAACAAGGCGTTCCAGAGCGTGCGGCTTGGATTCAGTTCTTGATTGTGATTCCACTGATGTTCATTCCGACACTGGCGTCCGATACGGTTCAAGATCTGATGAGTACCATTATCAACATGACAGCTGCAGCATCGATGTTGCCACCGCTATTCATCATGATCGCGTACCTTAATTTACGTTTGAAGTTGGATCACTTACCTCGTGATTTCAGAATGGGCTCACGTATGACAGGCATTACCGTGGTCTCGATTCTGATCGGCATTTTCACTGTTGGCTTCTTTGCGTCAACCTTCCCAACAGGTGCTGACATCATGACCATCATCTTCTACAACGTGGGCGGGATTGTTATCTTCCTTGGCTACGCGTGGTGGAAGTACGGAAAATATGAAAAAAGCTTATCTCCAGAAGAGAAAAAACTAGAAGCAAAACCTGAACCGGCGAACGCTTAGTTTACCCTGCACTCTGATTTAAACTTCGGGCACTCTGACTTAAACTTCAGGCACTCACATTTGGTGAGTGCCTTTTTATTTGTCGGTACATTTCCACTAACCATCTCGATTAAATCAAAGCCATTCAAGAATCAAAACATTCGAACCAACAATCTAACCACCCATCAAACAATTCACCTCCCGAATACTTACAACCCTAGCCATACCTCTGCAAATTCAACTGAAAGTCAAAATAAAAACAAAGTAAATATTTACTAAAAATAGATCACACTTTTAAACTTAATTAATTTTAAACATCAAAATTATCATTAATATTGGTTTTGCGATCGTAAGTAACCTGACCAATACGCCTTGAAGAGCACCCCATATTAGAAGTCAGAACTGCTTGCGAACCTTCATTTATAACCCCGACACAGAAGTGATTAAAATGAAAAGTAGTTTTACTAAAAACACTCTTATTACAAGCTGTATTCTTGCTGCCTTAAGTACCACTGCCCACGCGGAAGAGTCCGCAGCAAACCACAGTGATACTCAGCCTCCTCAGACAGAAACTGAAACCCTATTTAACTTTTATGGTGAGCTTGGCCTTGGTGGTCACGTGGCACTCGAAGGTGATGATAAAGGCCGCTACGCAGACGGTACTTACATTGAAGCTGGCTTGGCTATCGAGCACGGTAATTGGTTTGGTCTTGCTTATATGGAGGGCTGGACAGTACAAGCCGATGACGAAGGCAATGCTTGGGCAACGGGCCACGGCTGGGGCGGTTTTGAAGGTGGTTTCAACCGCTTTTACGCTGGCTACCGCACAGATAACAAAACAGAATTCATGATTGGTCGTATGGACTCTTCATTAGATGACGTTCAATGGTGGGGTGACCCTACGGTTGAATACGGCTACGCGATCTCAAACACGCGAGACGTGCACCTTGGTGTGAAGATTCAAAACCTAGAAGGCAAGCTTCGCTACAGCGTTTCTTTCGCGCCAGAGTCTGACTTCTCTGAAGACGATGCTCTTGTTCACTTCGGTAAATACGACAGCTTCGCAGACCAATGGAAAGATAAGAACGCCATGGTCAATGGTTACCTTCAATACGATCTGACCGACGACTTAACCCTAATGGGTGGTGGTGAAGTTCGTAACAACGATGGTGGTGAACTATTGCTATTGGGTGCTGAGTACAAAAACTTCGCCACTCGTGTTTGGCACGATACAGATAAAGGCAACCAAGAGTCTTTCGGTAGCGAGTCTGGTATTCAAACCAGTGCATGGTACGAAGCGGCACAAGGCGTTTACCTATCTGCAGCCTACAACTACGCAAACTTTGACGGTGACAATGGCGACAAAGAAATCACCTCTTACATCAATGCTGGCGTTTGGTATGAATACGGCAACGGCGCGTTTGCGACTGCTTTCGATAGCCGCTTTGGCGTAGGCAGCGACACTGAAATCGGCGACGCTCAGGTGTTCGCAATGCAATACTTCTACTGGTAATAACAGGAACTCATCATGAAACTGAATAAATCATTCGCAGCTCTCGCTATTGGCGCAGCACTTGTTGTTACTGGCTGTACATCAAACTCTAGCTCAAGTTCTGATGCAGAGCAACTGCAAGCAAACGAATTTAAGAACGTTATCGACCGTACTGGTTCACCTGAATACATGCGTGACTACGACTTCGATGACCATCAACGCTTTAACCCATTCTTCGATCTAGGCGCATGGCACGGTCACTTGTTGCCAGATACAGCAGAAGGCATGGGCGGATTCCCAGGAACGGCACTGCTTACTGAAGAATACATTAACTTCATGGCAGATAACTTTGACCGCCTAAGCGTGTTCAAAGATGGCAAAAAAGTCGCATTCACCATGGAAGCTTACAGCCTGCCAGGTGCATTAGTTCAGACACTAAAATCTGACGATGTAACGGTAGAAATGACGATGCGTTTTGCTTCAAACCGTACCTCTCTGCTAGAAACCAAAATCACAACCGACTCGCCGGTTGAGTTAGTGTGGGATGGTGAACTACTCGAAAAGACACACGCGAAAGAAGGCGTGGCGCAAACCGATAAAACAATCGCTGAAACTTACCCTGAGTACGACCGTCAAATCGTCGCGACCGACGATGGCCTGAAGGTCACCTTTGGTAAGGTGCGTTCAACGTGGGATCTGCTGACTTCAGGTGAGTCTGAGTACCAAGTTCACAAATCAATTCCAACACAAACCACGGTTGATGGCCTAACGTTTACTTCAACGGCAAACATTGAAGCATCGACGACTATATACACCACATACTCACATGTTCTAACGGCAGAAGAAGCGCAAGCAGAACAGCCAGAAATCAAAAAGATCATGGCAAACCCTACCGATTTCTTAGCGGCATCAGCAGAACGTTGGGAAGGCTACCTAGAGATGGGCTTAACCAACCCGAACGCGACACCAGAACAAGAACGTGTTGCGGTAAAAGCGATGGAAACCCTAAACGGTAACTGGCGTGGCGCAGCAGGTGCGATGGAGTTTGATTCAGTGACACCATCAGTGACCGCTCGTTGGTTCTCAGGTAACCAAACTTGGCCATGGGACACATGGAAACAAGCCTACGCAATGGCTCACTTCAACCCAGACGTAGCGAAAGACAACATCCGTGCGATGTTCGCTTACCAAATTCAGGCCGACGACGCTGTTCGCCCTTGGGATGAAGGCTACGTGCCCGATTTATTGGCTTACAACCTAAGCCCAGAACGTGGCGGCGACGGTGGTAACTGGAATGAACGTAATACCAAACCAAGCCTAGCGGCATGGGCAGTAATGGAAGTCTACAAGACCACCAGCGATGAAGCTTGGCTCGAAGAGATGTATCCAAAGCTCGTGGCTTACCACGATTGGTGGCTACGCAACCGTGACAACAACGGCAACGGTGTACCTGAATATGGCGCAGCACGCGACAAAGCACACAATACACCTGAAGGTGAAATGTACTTCACTGTGGTTCGTGGCGACAAACATGAAACCGTCGTAGGCCAAGCAGCACTGGATAAAGTTGTGGCTGAAGGTAACTACGATTACATCGAAAGCCCAGCTCAAACAGCCGCATCTTGGGAATCAGGTCGTGACGATGCAGCCGCATTCGGTTTCATCGATAAAGATCAGCTAGACGCGTATGTGGCGAACGGCGGCAAGCGCAGCGATTGGGATGTTGAGTTCGCTCAAAACCGCGCTGAAGATGGCACATTACTAGGCTACTCGCTACTGCAAGAATCTGTCGACCAAGCAAGCTACATGTACAGCGACAACAAGTACCTAGCAGAAATGGCTGACATTCTTGGTAAAGACGCAGAAGCGAAAGAGTTCCGAGAAAAGGCTGAGCATCTGTCGAACTACATCAACACCTGTATGTTCGACGAAGGCACTAACTTCTTCTACGACATTCGCATTGAAGACAAACCACTAGCCAACGGCTGTGCAGGTAAACCGATTGTAGAACGTGGTAAAGGCCCTGAAGGTTGGTCACCACTGTTCAATGCAGCTGCCACTCAAGCTAACGCTGATGCAGTTGTCTCTGTAATGAAAGATACAGAAGAGTTCAATACCTACGTTCCACTAGGCACAGCGGCGCTTTCTAGCCCAGCGTTTGGCCCAGATATTTACTGGCGTGGACGCGTTTGGGTAGACCAATTCTACTTCGGCCTAAAAGGCATGGATAGCTACGGCTACCGTGACGATGCGATTGAAATGGCAGGCGCATTCTTCGACCACGCCGATGGCTTGGTACAAGACGGTCCTATCCGTGAGAACTACAACCCGCTAAACGGTGAACAACAAGGTGCTCCAAACTTCTCTTGGAGTGCTGCCCACCTATACATGTTATACAACGATTTCTTTACTGACGCAGAGTAAGTAAAAACCTATACCTGTCTTCTGAAATTCAATGAAAATCTAACCTCATAAATTTCAGACTTTGGCACTCAGTTTCTCGCTGAGTGCCTTTTTTATATCTGAAGTAACGTAAGCGAAAAACAAGCACTTAGACCATTTGGCCTACCATGATCCTTTTACTCTGTTCGTTGTACTCAGCTAACACAGGCAAGCTTTTACTCACAAAAAGCAAAGAGTGCTCTTGCTATGAAATCCCATTCAAAAATTTCATCACCCTCACTGAAATATTGAATTCTGAAGACTTATTCGAATTTTATTTATCCTTATTAGCCTTCCGGACATTAATTTGATAGTCGTTTACTAAATAATAGCTAAACTATAGCGTCGCCTACCCCTTTTTTGAGAAAACCCAAATGCCTAATGCTGATTCCACCCTAAACAAACGTATGGGAATCGTTGCGCTCACCTGGCCAATTTTTATCGAAGTTCTTTTAAGAACCGCACTCAACACCAGTGATGTATTCATGTTATCGGGATACTCGGACAAAGCCGTGTCTGCCGTTGGTGTTATTTCTCAGATATCCTTTTTCCTGATCATTGTCTCGACCATGGTCAGCAGTGGTACGGGTATTCTAATCGCGCAATACAATGGTGCTTCCCGCACTCAAGAGAGCGCTCACGTGGGTGTAGCAAGTATCATTCTGGCCATTATTGCCGGTGTGCTACTGAGTGTGATTGCCGTTCTTGTTGCTGAATATTTTATCCCGCTTTATCAACTCGAACCTCAAGTCGAACAGTACGCGCAAGAATACCTGTTCATCAGTGGTGCTCTCACCTTCAATGTAACCATAGGTGTGGTTCTCACCACTATTTTGCGCAGTCATGGCTATTCAAAGTCACCGATGGTGATCAATATGATTGCAGGTGTCATCAACGTATTCGGTAACTACTGTGCCTTATATCAACCTTTTGGTTTGCCTGTATACGGCGTGCAAGGGGTTGCGACCGCGACCGTCATTAGCCAAGTAATCGGAATGTTGATCTTGATTGGTGTGGTCAGAAGCAAAGGGATTTATCTACCAGTGAAGCAGTTTAAATCTGTGCCGAAAGCCATCTATCAAAAAATCATGAAGATCGGCTCGATGAACGCTGGAGAAGTGCTCTCTTATAACATGGCTCAGATCAGCATTACCTTCTTTGTAGTGCAGATGGGTACGTCTTCACTGGCTGCGTTTACTTACGCACAAAACATCGCTCGCCTCTCTTTTGCGTTTGCACTGGCAATTGGTCAAGGCAGCCAAATCCAAACAGGCTATTACATTGGTAAGGGTTGGATCGACGAGATTACCAAGCGCGTGCAACGTTACTTTGTGGTTGGCTTTATCGCGTCAACCGCGATCACCTGCATGGTGTATGTGTTCCGTTTCGAAATTCTCGATCTGTTCACGCAAGATCCAGAGATCATTGCGCTAACGGCGGCACTGATTGCAGGTTCCATCATTCTTGAAGCTGGACGAGTATTTAACCTTATCTTTATCTCTTGTCTAAAGGCTGCTGGCGACATTAAATTCCCGATCAAAATGGGCATTCTCAGCATGTGGGGCATTGGGGTTGCCATGAGCTATTTGCTTGGCGTGCATTGGGGTTATGGCGTATTGGGTGCTTGGATGGCAATCGCGATGGACGAGTGGTTCCGTGGAATCATCATGGCCTATCGCTGGCGAGCTAAGAAATGGACTCGATTCTCTTTTTAGGTTGTTGTTGATACGTCGAAATTTATCTCGACCAAAAGAAAAAAGCGCTAGGGGGAGCTAGCGCTTTTAAGACCAACTAAGTCCGTTTAGCCTGGTAGATTTTTAAGCTATATCATGAGGATATAACCAATTTTTTTACTTAGGTAAATCAAAAAGCCTATTCTTTACGACTGCCTTGAGTCGTAAATTAAGTATAGTCGGGTTGTGAAAAATGGAAGGAATTATTTCATTTATTTTTGTCGCAGAGACCAAGCCCAGAGTAGAAAAACAGCTCAGATGAACTAACCTTTAATCATGATTGGAAATCTTGAGGAGGGGCTATATGGATTCAGAAACGACCACCGCCAAGCCCGCGCCTCGAAAAGAACAATCAACCTTGCTAGCTTCCCTACTCCATGAATTTAGAAGAAACAAACTGATTTTATGGTACGTGGCATTCATTGCTCCGCTCACCTTAACCATCAACCTATTTGTCCCAAATAATATGAAGTATGACATCTATAGTTATATCGATGTCTTAATTACCATTTGCTATGTCACTTTTATTATCTGGGCAACGTATTATTACTGTTATTTACTGTTTAAGAGAGAAAAAAAACCGACTATACGATTCATCAAAAAAGTGAAATCACTGCTATTTCCTATCTCGAAACCCATTTACTTTGTCTTGTTAATGCTCGCTTTGAACATCTCATTTTCGAGTTACACGTTTATCAAATCACTCATCCCGCACTTCAATCCTTACACTTTAGACCTCGCTTTTTACCACTTAGATAAGTGGTTGCACTTTGGCGTATCTCCATGGGAACTCACACACTTCTTCCTGCCAAATGCAGCTTCAACTTTGGTGATGAACTTCTTATACAACTTATGGTTTTTTCTGATGTGGGGAATGTTACTTTTTTTCATCATCTATCGAAAAGATGACCAACTTCGTAATCAGTTTATCCTGACCTTTTTGATATCTTGGTTTCTCCTAGGTAACGTCATAGCGACGCTGTTGTCGTCTGCGGGACCCGCCTACTTTCACCACTTCTATGAACAAGATCTCTATCTTAGGTTAATGGAACGTCTACAAGCGCAAGACCTCCAGTTAAAGCAAGCGAATCTATTCCCACTTTGGATGCTATCCGCACAGGATATGCTTTGGGATAGCTATGTTACTGGCATAAGAGGCCGAGGAACGGGAATATCTGCGATGCCTAGTTTGCATGTCACTATCGCAGTGTTAATGGCAATGACAGCATTTAGGTTGAACAAAAAGCTGGGATATTTGGCGTGGGGTTATGCTTTTATTGTCCAGATCGGCTCCGTTCACTTGGCTTGGCACTATGCAATCGACGGATACTTAGGGGCGATATTAGTCGTGGCTCTTTGGCACGCTATTGGTTACTGGTTGCGAAGACGGACACCACCAATCAAAGCTCCATAAACTAGATATGTCCCCCCCTTATCACATCGGATAACAAGTTAATCTCTTAGACCCGTTACTTCTTTAACAGCCTGACTAATGGTTTTTCTCAGATGGATACTTTTATCATCGAGTTGCTTTCCTTTGCGATAAACAAGTTGAATGTCAAAATCAGGAACCTCTATCGGCGGGGCAACGGCGATCAGCGAGCTCTCCACATTAGGGTCAGTTCGGGCGACCAATTTAGGCACAATACACAGCAACTTCCTACCACTGATCAGTCGTTTTACCGTCAAAAAATTACTCGATGCAATCGCCACTTTTCTCGTATAACCGAGTTCCGCTAATTTTATGTCTACGCCCGTTTTTAGAGAACCATTAGGGGAAACTAATGCATGCTCGACAGACACAAATGTCTCTAGCGACATCGGCAGTTCAACACCAAGCACTGAGCTATCAAGTAAGCAAACATGCTGCTCGGTGTAGAGTTGATCAATACCAAACAGCTTAGGCACCTCTCCAAAACTACCTATCGAGATATCCAGCTTTGCCTGTTCAAATACTTGCTGATAGTTGCTTCGATTAACATTAAAAAATGCGACTTGAGAGTTTGGTGAAGCTTCTTTGATCAAATCGAATATCATTGGGCCAAACATCTGCTCTGCGTAATCCGTCAACCCTATTTTCCAGCTCCCTTTGAAACTCTCGGTCTCAAAACGTTTAGATAACAGAACTTCAGACTGGATGGTATTCAGTAGCGCGTCCACGGTACTTGATAGTTCAATGGCTCGGTCGGTCGCCTCCATCTTGCTACCTACACGCTCAAACAAAGGGTCATCAAACAACTTTCGTAGCCTTTGTAAGCTATGGCTCATCGCAGATTGGCTGACATAACAACGCTCAGCAGCCTTACTCACGCTATTCGTTTTATACAAAGCCTGCAGTGCAATCAACAAGTTAAGGTCGACCCCTTTCCAATTAAAATCAGCCATGCTAATCAACCCATTTCATTCATAGTTATAATTAAAACAATTAATTTGAATCATAGTCTAACTCCACCTAAATTACGCTAAACATTTATCTGGAATCGATCATGCTTTCAATTTTTAAAACCTTTTTCTGGCTTGGCTGGATTAGCTTTGGTGGACCAGCAGCACACATTGGCTACTTCCGTAAAACCTTTGTTGAGAAACTGAATTGGTTGTCCGACGAAGAGTACGGGCAGATTGTCGCTCTTAGCCAATTTCTACCGGGCCCAGGTTCAAGTCAGGTTGGCTTTGCGGTTGGCTACAAGAAAGGTGGATTAACAGGTGCTATTGCTGCATTTGTCGGCTTCACCTCCCCATCTGTGATTCTGATGCTGATATTGGCGTTAGTCAGCAACCAACTATTGGAAGCACCACTTTTCAATTCAATCATTCACGGGCTTAAGTTATTAGCGGTAGTGGTTGTGGCTGATGCTACCTTTGGTATGTACAAGAACTTTTGCCAATCGAAGATAGCAACCGCCTTATGTGTGATTACCGCGATTGTTCTGCTACTGATTCCAGGCATCTGGCCTCAAGTTTTAGTGCTTCTATTTGCAGCAATGGTTGGCAGTAAGTTCTTGACGTCTCAAGAGCTCAAAACGATACCTTCAACGCAAAAAATATCGGTAACGCCTCTGGTGATTTTTGTTGCTTTGCTGGTTGGTCTGCCTCTATTCAGTGCTTACTCTCAAGGTATTGAAGTGTTTGGCCTGTTCTACCAAGCAGGTAGCTTAGTATTCGGTGGCGGCCACGTGGTACTTCCGTTGCTACAAAATGGTATTGGTGACCAACTGTCTCAAGATGCCTTCCTAACAGGTTATGCAGCAGCACAGGCAGTACCAGGGCCTATGTTTACACTTGCGACTTACTTAGGTTATGTATTGATGCCATCGGCACCGATCACTGGCGCACTACTCGCAACGATTGCTGTGTTCTTACCGGGCTTCTTATTACTACTGGGTGTACTGAAGAACTGGCAGGCGATTGCAAGCAAACCTTTAGTGGCAGGCGCTCTTACTGGTGTGAATGCGGCGGTTGTCGGTTTGTTATTGGCGGCACTATATCAACCGATCTTCACAAGCGCAGTAAGCAGCGGCATAGACTTCGCTCTGATCATTGTTGGTGTGTGGTTATTGAAAACAATTAAGATGCCGATTGTAGGTTTAGTGGGTACCTTTATCGCCGCTGGTGCGATGCTTAACTATTTATAATTAAGCACTTAGATACCCAACTTTAGATACTAAACTGAGTTACAAATAATAGCCCCTGATCAGGAAACTCATCAGGGGCTATCTTATTTAGAATGACTTAACTTGATAGGGCGTTATATCGGGGTGCTGGCTTTCATTTCCCTTACCTCTGCCAACGCTCTATTTAGGTTCTCATTAGCAATTTTGTAGTAAGACGGCTTTTTATCGATCGCTTGTTGAAGATAAGGAATCGCTTCATCAGGTCGACCTTGGAGAATTAAAAAATACCCGACATTATTCAACGCTTCGGGAGCATCCATATGACGCATAAAAACGTTGATCGCCTTTTTCACATCGCCGGAAGCTAAGTAAATAAGGGCAAGGTTATTCTGAGCTTTCTCATTGTTAGGCTCAATCTCTAACGCCGAACGAGTGTATTGATACGCTTCTTTGTAGTTGCCATACATGTAATGGGAGTAGCCCATGTTCAACAAGGCTTTTACTGAGGTTTTATCGATAGTGAGCGACTTTTTAAAATACTCTTGAGCTATTTGATGCTTACCTTCAACATCCTCCAATACCCCAATTCCCATATAAGCGAGTGCTGGCGACATGCTATCCACCTTCAAGCCAGCAACTTCACTTTGGCTTAACGCTTGGTAATTTTTAGTCGTTTCACTGCTTTTCAAGCGAACTTGATCGGCATTAATCGCTTTAAAAAAATAACTTCGTCCTTCATCGGTGCGGCGCTGCTTGGTATATAGAACCCCAAGTTGCTCCAACACTTCAGTATGCGCCGGATTAAAATCTAGTGCCGCCAGATAGGCTTTTTCAGCGAGCGCGTAGTTGCCTCTCGATGAGTGAATTCGGCCAATCGTAAACAGCGTTTTATCGTGAAACTCTTGCTCAGGGAAAGACAGAGATCGGATGTACTCATAAAGCGCTAGATCGATATTGTTATCTCTCAGCGCCACATCACCACGCATGATCGCTTCTTTTTCACTAACCGGAGGATCGTCACTGGTTAAGGTGTCAATGGGCTTCCCCGAATACAACTCAGCATCAAACTGATTGGTTGGCTCATCAGAAGAAGCACACCCTAAAACTAATAGCGGCAGCAAAAGTAAAACCATTCTGTTCATTAGCATCATAAACCAACTCCTGGCGCACTTAATGCGTCCATAACAATCATCATCCCAGGTCCTAGGGCAACAATAAAAAAACACGGCCAAATAAATAACAACATAGGAAACAACATTTTAGTTGGTATTTTTGCTGCAATCTCTTCCGCAGCTTGTTGGCGCTTATCTCGAAAATCTTCGGTATAGTCTCGTAACGTTTGCGCTAAGCTCCCCCCCATTCTGGAGGCATGTGAGAGCAAAGAGACGAGCCCGTCTAATTCATGAAGGCCAGTCCGTTCGACAAGTTGACTCAAAGCATCTGGCATCGTGACACCCGCCTGAATTTTGGCAAAAACCGTATCCAGCTCATCGGCAAGTTCGGGCTGTGAGATGTATAACTCATTAGCAACTCGTCCCAGCGCCGCATTAAAGCCAAGGCCTGATTCAGTACAAACCACCAAAAGGTCGAGCGCGTCAGGTACCCCATTTCTAATTTTTCTCTGTCTCTCTTTTTGCATTTTACTCAATACAAAGTTGGGTAAAAACGTGCCGACAAAGATACAAGTCACAATCAATAAGTTGTTATAACTGTCACCAATCGCCAGATAAAACACCACGAACGCACAGACAAACCCGATAAGAGCGGAAAGCACTTTGATGGAATAAAAGACTGAAAGCGCACTTTTTTCATGGTATCCAGCGTGCATGAGCTTTTCTGAATAGCTTTCGTTGTCCTTTTTGTTCCCTCGCCCAATAAATGGCGTTAACGACTCCAAGGTATTCGTAAAATCATAAGACTTCCGGCTGCCCGTTTGGCTACCTCCAGAAATCTGTTTTAACTTTTTATCCAACGGTGAACGAGCGCCAACAAAAAGAAAACCAAGAGTGAGGGTAAGTAACATCGTGGTCAGCAAAATCATCCCGTAGAGTAAGGTTTGACTGCTGATCCCGAACTCAGAGAGTGCTTGTTTCCATACTTCTAAATCAAAGAATTCCATAATTTATATCTCGATATTTATTATTTTTCTTATCCACAATGCCCCAATCGCCAACAAGATCACTCCAATACTGACCATCGATATTCCTCTAGGGTCACTGTACAAAGGCTCAATGTATTCAGGGTTTACGAATTTAAGACCGAAAAACAGGGCAAACGGAGAAAGGGTCAGTATCCAAGCAGAAAGGCGACTCTCAGCTGAAAGGGTTTTGATCTTTCTTTCGAGTTTAAAGCGGGCTCTTAATACCTCAGATACTTTTTGCAGATTCTCAGAGAGGTTCCCCCCTGTCTCTTTCTGCAACATGACGGCACTTGAGAAAGCCAACATCGAAACGGTCGGTGCTCGCTCTGTCATTTGCATGATCGCGAGCCTCAAGTCGTAGCCATAATTAAGCAGGTTATAGGTGTTCTTAAACTCAACACCGATCGGCTCAGGCATCTCTTCACCCACCTCATTGAAAGACTGAACCAATGGCTGCCCCGCTTGTAAGGCTCTTCGAATAATATCCAGAGCCTCTGGCAGCTGCTCTTCGAATCGAGCCATCCTGTATGTCACTCTATTTTGGACAAACAGATAAGCGACAACCCAAGCGAAGACGAAAGCGGCTACACAAATGAACCACACTTGATTAAACACTAAAGCCATTAAAGCCAATAAGGTTCCGCACAAAAATACGATGAACAAAAAGCGACTTAACGTAAGGTGGAGACCCGCTAATTCCAGCATACGTTTTAGGTCGGCAAAGAAAGGAATCACAATTAATTTTCGGTCGAGCGGTGATAGCTCTTTGTTGTAGTGCTCTTTTAAGAGCGACAAGCTCTCTTCATCAATATTTCTTTGTGTCTCTTTTAGACGGCGAGATAACTCTTTGTGTTTGGCTTTTTTCCCGGCTGCTGGCAATAACAAGGCTTGCGAAATAAACAACACCGCAACAAACAATAGGACCAGCGAGACAGTTACGTTATCCATAATCCGTTCCTCAGCTATGTGATTCAGTAAAGAGCTCAAAAGGCAGATCAAGACCACGCTTAACCAATTGGTCATGAGACTGAGGCACTACACCGGTTGCGGTGTAATAACCTAAAATATTGCCATGCTCATCGATGCCTTGACGCTGAAAGTGGAAGATCTCAGACATAGTGATGACCTCTCCTTCCATACCATTGATCTCTTGGATACTAACCATACGGCGCTTACCATCTTCTTGCCTTTCCATCTGAACTACTAGATGGATAGCAGAAGCAATCTGCGCTCTGAGATTTTTGGTAGAAATGTTCCAGCCCGCCATCGAAAACATGTTCTCTACACGGCTTAGTGCATCACGAGGGGTGTTGGCGTGAATGGTTGCAAGGGAACCGTCATGCCCGGTATTCATCGCAGCCAACATATCGACCGCTTCACTACCACGCACCTCCCCGACAACGATACGGTCAGGTCGCATACGTAACGTGTTTTTCACTAGCTCTCGCTGACTTATCTCACCTTTTCCTTCAAGGTTTGCCGGACGAGTTTCAAGACGAATAACATGGGGTTGCTGGAGTTGAAGCTCTGCGGAATCTTCTATTGTGATGATTCGTTGATCTCGTGGGATGAAACCAGAAAAGATATTAAGCGTCGTGGTTTTCCCTGACCCCGTACCGCCTGAAATTAATATATTGAGCTCACCTTTAACGGCCGCTTCGACAAATTTCGCCATTTGCGGAGAGGCTGACTTATATTCCAGCAAGTTGTCCATAGTTAGGCTGTCTACCGCAAAGCGTCGTATGGATACCGATGGGCCATCTAAGGCAAGAGGTGGGATAATTGCATTTACCCGAGAGCCATCGGCCAATCGTGCATCCACCATAGGAGAGGCTTCATCAATTCGACGTCCCACTTGGCTAACAATACGGTCAATGATGTTTCTAAGGTGTCGGTCATCCAAAAACGTATAAGGGGTCTTTTCTAATTTACCACCTCGCTCGACGAACACATTCTTAGGCCCGTTAACCAAAATATCGGATACGGTTTTATCGGCCAGCAATGGTTCTAAAGGCCCTAAACCAAACACTTCATCTTCGATTTGTTTGATCACTCTTTTCCGACCTTCCGCACTCAGAGCATGGCTTTGATCGTCTGCCATTAGCTGAACAATCGCTTCATGAAGGTCAACTTTAGCGCGCTCTTTATCAAGGCTTGAAAGCAGCCCAAGGTCGAGTGTCTCTAAGAGTTGCTTATGGAAATAATGCTTAATTGATAACTCTTGTTCTAAGACTTTTTTTGCTTCATTAACCGATTTTTCTTGTTCTTCGCTGGCATCTAGCCCTTTAAGAACAACAGAATCACTAACGGCTCCTTGAGGAAAGGCAGCAATATTCTCGCTCTCTTGTTGCGAAAACTGTTCTACTTTTTTTTCAAACTCCGGATTTATATTTTTTCGTTTAAAGAACATAACGATCCCTCATCTATGCTTAGAACAAACAACCTATGAAAATATCTTTTTGAGCCAACTTTTCTCTTCTTGCTCTGGAGGAGAAAGGATATGAGACAAATCGATGATCGAGCGTGTAATCGAACTCTTCTTTTTTGACTCAACCAATGGCTGACCTAAATTGGCACTCTCCAATGCGACCTTAAAATCGTTAGGCATTAAATGGATATCATGCTTCCCAACGGTTTGTTCTATGTCTGATAACTTAATGGTTTGTCGTTTCTCATAACGATTCACGATGATCTCGATTGCGTCTTGTTGTAACCCGTACTCAAATTTCAGAGTTCTGACTAAACGGTTACTGTTTTTGACCGACACTAAGGTTTGTTGAGCAACGAGTAACACCTTAGTCGCAGGGGAGATAGCTGATGCGAAAATATGATCTAACCCTCGAGAGAAATCGATAACAATGTAACGATAGAAGCGACGTAATACGGGTAATAACCTCCCAATCTTTTGGGCATGTTCATAATCATCCGCGTTATTTTCATGTTTGAAGCTTAAAACGTGTAACCCCGATGAGTGCTTGTTAACTAAGCTATTCAAAGACATCTCATCCAAATCATTTGAGCTGTCGATAGCATCCGAAATACTGTAGGCTGGGGTGATATTCAAATATTCAGGAATAACTCCAAATTGAAGGTCTATATCAAGTAAAAGCACCTCATTCGGATGGTAACTTGCTATTTCAACGGCCGTGTTTAGCGCTAAGGTTGTCGCCCCCATTCCACCTTTGGTGTTAATAAACAGGAACACCTCCCCGTAGCTAGAGTTTTCAATTTTTTCCGCTGCGGTTTTCTTGAGTAACGGTAAGAGACCAGAAATAGAAATGTCATGAGATAGGAAATCAGAAGCACCCAGTCTTAGCGCTATTTTTAATGATCCATTGTCATTCTCATCACCGAATACAACCAAAGATAAATCATGCTCTTCCAATTGCAGATTATAGCTTTGCAGATCGACCATTTTCTGAGCCCAACCACCACTCGCTTCGACAAAGATAAGGTCGGGAGTATCTATGCTTCTCACATATTCTTCGGTCATGCCTAATAATGAAAAAGAGTCGATATGAACATTTCGACAACGTTTCAATTGCTGCCTCATATGAGCATGAAAGTTTTCATTGCTATAGATAAGCCATACATTCAAGTTGGTTTTAAGGCGAATCGCATCGTCTTCATTCGGTAAAATATCAATTGCTTCGCCCATATTACCCACCCTGTATTTGTTCCGGACATCTTGTCCTAGTATTTGTATTGGCTTTGATTACACCTAAATTCTCAGCGGGTAAAATCGTCTCAAACGCAGGTGCCGCAAGAAACCCATTTGTCCCTAAAAAGCTGAGGTTGCTGATCAGCTGAATGCCATAGCCTGTCGCTCTTGCTCGTACAAACTTAATCGCACTAAAATTGGTTTCGAAATCAGAGGTAATTTCAGAGCCAGCAGCATCCAAATACGCCACCTCCAAGTTGCTATCGCTAAACCCCAGTAGTGGAATGTCTTCTACAACAATCCCCGCAATGTTATCGCGGTCTAAGACGTAACAAACGGTCGCTAGCCTTGCCGCTTTTCTCGTCGCCTCGTTAACAATCTGGAGTGAGAATACATAAGCCCCCAAAGCCAAAATCAGAAAAATCAGCAAGAAAACCAACCAAGAAACTATCGTAAACTCGATAATGGCTAAGCCGTTGTGCTTGTTGATTGGTTTCATCAGAAAACCCTCATAACAGACGACACACTTAAGGGAACAGATAAGCTTTCAGATGAAAATGGAATCGATAAAAAGTGAGGAACATAGTCGTAATTAACCGTTACTCTCACATAACTGTCTGCTGAAGGAGGAGTGACAACTACATCAGAAGTTGCAAGGCTAGAAAGTATCGCCGTACCTACAGTGTTCTTACCGTAAACCACAATATTTTGAATTTCCGCAGTAGGAGCTAATGTCCCACCCTTTGTTCCATACACCTCACTTACAGCATAACGAGCTCCGTTTTGAACCGATTTTGAGATGACATTGTAGTGAATTAGGATGTTTCCCAGTTCAAGAACCAACACCAAGAAAAACAGTAATACTGGTGTCGCAATCAACATTTCAATTGCAGCGAGGCCCTGTTGTTTTTTAAAGTTGTTATCCATAACTAAGAGCCTCCTCCATCTGGGTCTTTATACAAAACAATTTTGTAAGGACCTTCAGTTGATGACTCAGCCCCACCAGAACCGCCAGCAACACTACAAGAATGTATGAATTCACCAAATACTGCAGGAGTACCGGAATTGTTAGTTGGCGCCTTTTGTAATAAGAAGAAGCACCCTATTTTCTGAACGGTAAAACTGGTTACTCCACCACTTTTACCTGAGCAATCGACCATAGGAATAGGAAGAATACGTCGCCATGCTGTACCACCAGACACACAACCAGAGCCCATACTTGCTATACATGCGTTGGTGTCAGCCTCATATTGGGAATAGGTATAAGAGCCATCAAAATCAATATCACCCGTTTTACTGTCTATCTTAATTTCAGAACTGGGCTCAGTCGTTACATAATCAGATGGGTAATCTGAACTTGATAAGCCGCCACCATAATCACCAAAACGAGTATTTAAACCATCAGCTGTAGGCCCAACCGTTCCCCCAGGCTTGGTAGTAACACTATCGCCAATAGCGACAGAGTAATCATAGTAACCAGCCAAGGCTTCTTTTACCGTGCTACCTCCAGATCCAAAGTCCAGTAGGTGATAATTACCATTTCCCATTTGAGACAGTTTTTTATCGCCCACTTTTAGAGCATGAACTGTACCTACCTCATAACCAAAGACATTGGTAATTGCCTCACCGGTAGCATCATCATAACCATCTTCGTTAATATCGTTATCTGAAGTCCCGTCACCAGTACACACTCCAATGGGTACAATATTATTCACAACTTGCAGTCCTGAGCTTGGTCCTGCAACCGCTGTTGCCGATACGCTTTTTGCTAAACCAAACATCTGAATAAAGAATTCATCCATATCTAATGAGCTGACATTAACTCGAACATATACATCATCATCAGCACCAAACGTAGGGGTCCCCGCAAAGCTTTGAGGGTCGTTAGAGTATTCAACGCTAACCACTGCAGTTGAGAAATCAAATTCATGATTACCAGAAGCCCCCGCCATAGCATTCAATGTTGATGTAACTTCTGCAGATACCGCGGTTTGATCTTTACTGTTATCCAAAATAGTCGCTGCCGCTAACGCCGCTGAGTCAACCGCATTCTGTAAGCGCGTTTTATTCACTAGCATATGGTTGATATCCACGGCTAACGCTGACACAGCAAGGAAGACAAGCAACGCTATAGTCACAAATATGACAACCAATCCGCCCTGTTTTTTAGGTTTTCTTGATACTTGATACAACATAAAGTACCTCCAAACTAATTAAAGCTCTGTAAGACCTGACTATTGCTCTCTGAAAGATCTTCATCGCCTTTACCCACGTAACTGTCGTAACCAGCCTGCATGCGCTCCCCGGTACCATCAGGTAAAACCTGCAAGTTCTCTTGAGTTGCATTCGGGTTGTACGTTTGCTCCATTTTCAGCTTAGCAACCGACTGCCCCAAAGGCGCGTCATTCGCACAACCGACTAATACCAGTGCGAGAAAGACCATCATTGTTCTAATCATATCTATCTCCTTATAAATCATGACCAAATGAACCTTCGCTACCACCATCAGTTGGCGCGATGTCTTTAGCGGAACTTGAATTATTCTTGTCTTCAGAGTCAGAAGGCTCAGCAATGTAAGCGCTTTTACCTAACAAGTAATATTCCAGGTCATTAGGGTCAACAAAGGCATCAGTTGGTAGTGTGACTTGACTTCTGTCCACTGGTTTAGCGAGTCGAGGAGTAACAAGAATGACAAGCTCTGTTTCTCCCGATACGTATTCTTGACTATTGAAAAGCTGGCCTAGGATCGGCACATCACCAATACCCGGCATTTTGTTGCTGATATCACGCACGTTCTCGCTCAGTAGCCCTGCAATACCGATGGTTTGTCCATCTGCAAGCTCAAGCGTAGAAGAGGCGCTTCGACGTGTAATTGGTGGAATAAAGTAAGTCGCGTTGGTCGAGCCGGGGTCGATAGTCAATGAACTGCTGTTCGCAATTTCACTTACATCAACCGCTAAGTTCAGGTTGATCTTTTTATCACTGAGTACGGTCGGTATAAATTTCAGCCCTACCCCGTATTCTTTGTATTCAATGGTAATCCCATCATCATCCGGAACTGGAATTGGAAATTCACCACCCGCGAGAAACTCGGCCTTAGAGCCACTCAATGCAGTTAAATTCGGCTCTGCTAATACCTTCGCGACACCATTTTGCTTGGCGACATCCAATGCAAAGGTAAATAAGGTATTACTATCGATGAAAGACCCTAGAATCCCGTAATCAGTTGAGGTAGGAATATCGAAGATTGGTGTTGCACCCAGTACACCAGCAGGAACAGATGAAGCTCCCCACGAAAAGTTGGAACCACTGGTTTGGAAGAAGTGGAAATTAGCATCGAACTTTCTCACTAAACTCCGCTGAACCTCGGCGACAGTTACCTCTAACATCACCTGTTGGGCGCCACCGATAGACATTAAGTTGATAACACCAGTTGCAGCAGCTTGCTCACTACCACTCTCTTTAGAATCATCTGCAGCCTGCCCTGCGGCGTAGGTTTCAGCAATTCTCATAGCGACATTCATCTTCTGTTGATTACTGATTTGCCCACTCAACAGCAAGCGATTCTGAGCGCTATGTACCTCGATAGTCTCGTCAGGAAGAAACTCATACAGCTTGGATTTCAGGCTATTAAGATCATGAGTCACCTCGATATTAATAGACTCAATCAACTGGCCTCGAGAATCCCAAGCCATCAAGTTGGTTGCACCTAACTTGTTACCAATCAAAAACACTTCGTTAGATTTCAAAATCACGATGTCCAAAACATCAGGGTCGCCAAGTGAAACCTTGCTCGCTTTACCTGATAACACGACATGCGTCGATTTATGATGCGGAACCGTGACTGTTTTTCCGGTTTGCAATGCAGCAAAACTTACGTTCGAAAAACAAAGCAGGCTCAAAACACACGCTAATATTATTCTCATATCTCACCTCAATCCTTGACGCGCACATTAGATGTTTCCGTACCCTTGATAATGGTCACGCTTGGTCTAGGCACGTATCGACGAACGACTTTCTTCTCAACTTCATGAGGATTTCTTAAGGTAAGCTGAATACTGCCTTTGCTCTTAGCCGTCAGAAGCTTTTCTGCATCTTTGGGGGTCACCTCAAGTGTTACCGCACGAACAATAATGGGGCTGTTTTCTTTGGTTCTGGCGGTCTGGTCTACCGCGAGCACTTTAATGTCTTTCAACACAGTTCGAGTGGCCGCAGAGTTTTTACCGTAGGAAACGGTATTGAGAATATCGACCTTGTTCCCGGGTAATAGAAACCCAGCTACACCGATAACGTCATCGACTCGAATTGTTACCGCTCGTTTATTTTCAGGAATCAAAGCCGCAAGTGTGGAGCCTTCACCAGGAACGGTGAAACGCAGCTTGTGAAGCACCTCTCCGGCATAAATGGTATTAGCGACAACCTGACCAATCAGCTCAGATTTATCCGAATAGTTGTTTTCATTGATCCAATCAACTTCCATCAACTTCGTCGTTAAATACTGCTCTTCAATTATGGTTCCAGCTTCAATTTCTTGAGAGGCCACTACAACCGGGTGACGTTCAACTTCTTCGACTTCTATCGTCGGTTGAACTTGGTTGTCCATCCATTGCTTAGCAAAAAATACAGCCGCTAAGCCGAATACTACGGACAGTAAAAACAATAGGAATACCTGACTCTTATTCATTATTTTCTTCCTCGTGTCCATCAGAGGTAAAGTAGACTTCCCATGCCATGGAAAGAATATCGAAAGTAATAACGGGCGGGAGCTGCTCAAATGAAAGGATATCTTTGCTAATACCAGCGAGATCTTTAGGTAAGCAAGGGAAAAGAGGCACTTTGTAAAGCGTGTGCATTTGAGATAAGCGCTCAAAGAAACCGCTTTGAAGTTCTAGCTCTTTCTCTGCCACAACATTCATCCACAAGGATTCATAGTCACGCAGATTAAGAGGCTTGAATTCGATTTTATAACCCAAGCGACGCAAAAATGCCGGATCACTGATCTTCTCCGGATTTAAGTTAGTAGAGAAAGCGAGGGTCAACACAAATGGCATTGTCACTTGCTGACCATTCGGCAACGAAAGATGATCGAAGTAATATTCCATTGGAACAATCCATCGATTGAGCAGGTTATCGACTGGCATTGGCTGACGCCCGAGGTCATCAATCACCAGAATTCCGTTATTCGCCATCATTTGTAACGGTGCCAACCACACTCGGCTGTTCTCTGAATGATTAACTTCAAGCATATCCATGGTTAGCTCTCCGCCCACCTGAATATTCGGTCTCTCACAATTGAGCCAACGCTTGTCGTACTGATCCTTAAGAGAAACCAATGTTTCACTGCCGTTGCGATCAAGCGGTTTATGGTGTTGCGTAGAGAAAACCTTAATAATGTTACCGAAGGCATAGACTGCATAAGGGATAAAAACTGAAGTGTGTAATGCATTAACTATGCGTGTCGCAACAAATGTTTTACCTGTACCGGCATGCCCATACAAAAGCAGAGCTCGTCCCGAGTTAATTGCCGGGCCTAGCACGGAGATCATTTTGTCTACGCCGTAAACATCACTAAGAGCCGCTTCAACATGTGGTCTGGTCACCAATTCCGCTCGCAAGTCTTGTTGTTTTACAATGTCACTGTATTGAGCAAGTGAAACGGGAACCGGGCCTAAATAAGCATCTCGAGTAAAAGCGAGATCTGCTTCTTCTATGCCCTTTTCTGATAAGGAGTAGCGAACATGACTGTGTGAAGAGGAGTCTAAAGATAAAGCTGAAGTTGGTTGAAAGACTTCAATGAATGATTTCTTTCTAAGTACCGCAAGTCCATTCTCAACAATATGGGTAACCACACACAAATGGTTAGAAAGCTCCAACACATCAGACTTAGGGTAAGCGGATAAGTGTTTAAGTAATAAGTTTTCAATCACAACTTCAGGTATACCAAGCGATTCAATGGAAGTCGGAACCAAAGGAGCTGATATTTGAGGCTTTAAATTACTCGGGGACGGTATCCCTCTAATATCCATATGTTCTCTCCAACACATCGAATTTCAATTTAAATTACGTAAAATAGCTATACATCGCTAAGCCTATAACAACTGAAGGTGCGAAAGGCATCGTCACCTTATTTGAATACCTAGAATGAACCGTTGACACAGTTTTTGTGCTGGTTGACATTCCACTAACTAACATTAGTTTCTCTTCAAAATAACCTTTTACCGTTAGAGACTCGCTGTTCGCACGGTTATAAAGTAAGTAAAACACAGCAATTATTCCCGCGGAAATGATAATATAATAAGTAATATCGAGTAGGTTACCCCATCCAACATATAGCCCTATCACCCCAAAAAATTTCACATCGCCAGCAGACATTGCTCTCAAGAAATATAAAATAAGTCCCGAAGAGAAAAAAACAGCCGCCCCAACCAAAGAAGTGCCAAGTGAACCCCAAGTTAATCCACTATTAATCGCAATAATAAAGTACAACAATACAAATAAAATCAGAACCTTATTCGGTATTCGATTTTCTTTCACATCAAATACTGATACCACAACCAATAGCACCCAAAAAACTAGAGATTCACTTATCATTCATATACCTGACACAATTAATTGAAATTTACTGAACAAGGATACAGCTATACCAGAGAATATTGCCCAAGCGAGAAAAACAAGCAAAGCCGCACCGATAATGTATTCGACAATGGTTAGTCCTTTCTGCTTTTTTATTCTCTTAATATTCATAGTTTCTATGGTGCTGTCGTCGTACTAATCGCACCAACAATCGCGCTTAGTTTCGTTGATAACGCACTACCTATTCCACTAAATATAGTTGTCAATCCTAAAACGAGCATAGCAGCACCGATCACATATTCTATGACCGTCAGACCTTCTTCATCATTCATGAATTCTTTAATGTTTTTCAATAAGTTACTCATAAGAATCTCTCCTTGATTTACGTATCAGGTTTTATTTACCTGTAAACTAAATCTAGAGCCGAACCATATATTCGGTTAGGATTTTCTTGCCATTTACTTGCACTTTTTTGTCGCACTTCTAATCTATTTAAATAAACACATTCATCAATACTTCTCTTACTGCTTATTTAAGTATGATACCGGTTTAATAACTATGAATATAATTACACCTTTACTGTCAGATATAGATAGCGACTTTAATTCAATCATCATCAATAAAATAAGTCGTTACTTTCTCATAAAAAACCATAAACAGGACATATCTATAATCAGCCACTTAGATGTAAGGTTAGTATTTTTTATATTGAATAAAACGGATGAACTTCAACTACTTAAAATGGCACTATCTATTTGTGAAAACTTGAACAAGCGAATTGTTATTATTTGTACAGGTCAGATACCTAATAACGTTCGAAATCATAAGAATGTATTCTTCGTAATTGAAACAATCAGTCATCATCTGACCAGTTCATTCGAAGAACTAAAGCATAAAACCCAACACATCTTTGAAGCACATTTCGACCTCGATCGAGACATGAATAACAATAACCAAGAACCGACAAAACAGTTTACTTCTGAAGTTGTTAACTTTGTTATGGATAACATTAACAAGGAAATAAGAGAAACAGACATAGCTGAAAAATGTCACTGCTCAGCAACCTACTTTTCTAAGAAGTTTCATCTACACTTTGGAGTAAGCTTTAGAGACTTTGTGTGCGATAAACGAATCCTGTTAGCCAAGAAGTTAATCGAAGCCGATACCGAATCAAAAATAGCTGTAATTTCTTATCAATGTGGCTACAAGGATGTGTCGTATTTTTCAAGAATTTTTAAGAAAAGGACGGGCGTAACCCCTGCAAGCTATAGACGTGCCTGCACAGATAACAGAAAACGCTAATTTTACTCCCTAAAAGAAAAAATCATGGTACATTTAACATGATTTTAACAAAAATAACCAAAAATAACTTAGCGAAAAACATGGAGTTAGACAATGATTCAGCCTAACGAGTTTAGCCAAGAACAAGCAACAGCTCTCCCTACACCCAATGACATGATTTTAAAATGGGCAGAAGAACGCCCAGATGAAGTCTATTTGAAACAGATTATTAATCGCCAATTTGTCGAATTTACTTATAAAGAAGTAGCAGACAAAGCACTGAAATTGGCGTCAGCATTAGAAGGACTCGGAGCCCAACCTGGCGATCGAGTCGCTCTCGTATCGAAAAACTGTGCAGAATGGTTCATCTGCGATCTTGCCATGATGTTAGGAGATTTTGTCAGCGTCCCAATCTTTCCTACAGCGGGTGCAGACACCATTCAGTACTGTATTGAACACAGTGAAAGTAAAATTGTGATTGCGGGTAAGCTTGACGATCCTAAAGCCACTCAAAAAGTACTTGATGACAATCCGAGCTTAGTGAGTATTTCACTACCATACGACAGTGCAGCGAAGTGCCAACACACTTTCGAACAGCTCATTGATACACATGAACGATCAACCAAACGCCCTCAGCATCACGACGATAAGCTTATGTCACTTGTTTATACATCGGGTACATCAGGGTTACCAAAAGGCGCAATGCTCACGTACGGTGCGTTTACTTGGTCTGTTCAAAGGTTGATTGACCATATTGGGATCCAACCTGGCGATCGCCTGTTTTCTTACCTACCGCTTGCTCATATTACAGAACGCGTTTACATCTTTGGTTCTTCAGTAATGGGGGGCGTGGTTACGGCTTTCCCAGAATCTTTAGACACCTTTATTGATGATGTGAAAATGCATCGCCCTACACTGTTTATTTCAGTTCCTCGCTTATGGACTCTGTTCCAGCAGCGAATCCAAGACAAATTGCCACAGAAGAAACTGAACTTCTTATTGAAGATTCCGTTTATCAACAACATCATTAAGAAGAAGCTTGCTGATGGCTTAGGGTTAGACCAAGCTCGTGTTCTCGGCTGTGGTTCTGCACCTGTATCACCCGCTCTACTCGCATGGTATGAGAGTGTTGGCCTGCACATTACCGAGGCATGGGGCATGACAGAGTCTTTCGCCTACAGCACGCTCAACTACCCATTCAGAGCCGATAAAATTGGTACGGTTGGTAATGCAGGTCCAGGGATCGAACTCAAAATAGCTGAAGATGAAGAGATTCTAGTTCGAGGCAAAGGCTTATTCTCTGGTTACTACAAGAATGATATTGCAACCCAAGAGTCTTTTAACTCGGATGGTTGGCTTCATACCGGTGATATCGGTGATATCGATAGTGAAGGTTACCTAACGATTCGTGGGCGTAAGAAAGATACCTTTAAAACAGCTAAAGGTAAGTTTGTTGCCCCTGTACCAATCGAAAACAAACTGTTTGAGTACAGCCGCGTAGAAATGATGTGTTTGATAGGGCTTGGCCTACCAGGCCCAATCCTACTTGTGGTACCGCATGACTTCCCTAATTTCGATAGAGCTCGCTATGAGAAAACGACAAAGCGCGTTATCGAGAAAATGAACGAGCAGCTCGGTTCACATGAGAAGATCAAAGGTGTATTGATGATTAAGGAACCATGGAGCATTGAGAATGGCGTGTTAACCCCGACTCTCAAAATCAAGCGACATATCCTTGAGCAGAAATACCATGAAGTTGGTCATAACTGGCCGAAAGATAAATTGGTGGTTTGGGAAGAATAACCATGACTTCCACCTAACACTGAATAAAGAGTGCTACTAAACTGAAACTAGCACTAAGAGGGAGCTTGAGAGCTCCCTCTTTTTATATGACCCACTTTCTGTTGGCCTTTCTTCCTATTGACCGTTTTTCTACTGACAGCCTTATTGCAAGTAAACCGACCCGCAGACAACTATTACAAGGTTAACCTGATAATTACGTCTAACATCTCATCAAAACAAGGACCTAGCGCCTCTTCATCGATGGCATGACAATACACTCCTTCAAGCTGAGCAGGGTCATAATCCGCACTAAGATCAGGATCATCTAATAGCGCACTAGAATTCGCCATCCGTAGCAATAAGTCTTCACCAAACTCGCTATCAGGTCCTGTCGCTGATGTTAGAGATGAACCTAACCCTAACGTAAATACATAAATATCTTCCGTTCTGGCTTTTTCCGCAATATCTTCGACGAGATTACGCGCAACCCGATTTACACGGGTATACAAATCATTCGCTGAATGACTATCTGGATCATATTGCGCGACTGGACGCAACGCATGAGACGGATTTAGAATGTTGAACTCGGTGGCGCTTGAATCATGAGTCGTGTAGTACTGGGGCATCTCACTGATATGGTCATCAATATCATTTCCCTCATAGCCACCAGATAAAGTGGTGGCTATCGAGTCATGCCTCCAAAGCCCTCTCGGCGTACCACTGGAACCATCGCTTGATCGAATAGCGCCCGTATGTGAATCCCCGTCCTCAAAATCAAACGTGGTTGCAAAGGTGTTTGGTGCTCCATCGGTAAAGAACACGATCACTTTCAAATTTGCCGGATCAGTCACCGTTCTCAGTTCATTCAGAGCTCGATACATCCCTTCCGATGCATTGGTATATTGTGCGTTCGAGGTACTACCAAAGTTAAAGCTATCAATTTCAGATTTGATAGTGCTTCGACTGTGTCCTCGAGTCGATGTGAACCCAACAGGTACCTCTGACCCAAACGCAAATTTCACCAACGAGATACGATCAAAACCTTCATGAAAATTCTCAACGAATGACTTAGACCTATCGATGACATCTTGAGTCACGTCGCCGATACTCCCTAACCTCAAAGATGTAGTGTTATCAATCACTAACACTAAATCTACAGGGCGGCGGATCGACTGTGCGGATACACCAGGGTTAAACGTGTCTAGCCCTATCAATGGCAAAAAAACAGTGGGCACTTGCGCTGTTGCTGAGATATCGATAGAGATATTACCAAACGAATCATTAGCGAAATTGACTGCGCCTAAGCTAGGAGTGGCTGAATAGAAGTCTGCGGGGATATTAGCTGCAAAATATTTTTGAGCAGCTGCCCGTCCAGCATCTTCGCCATTAGCGACCGCCCTTGCAGCCGCAATGCTGGCTGCATCGACCGCGGCAAATAATTTCGACTTAACAATATAAGCTCGACCAGCGTCAACAGAAAGACCAACAACTAAGAGTATAAAAGGCAGCGCAATAATTGACATCAAAGCCACTAACCCACGACTGTAACGATATTTGATTGGGGTTCCCTTATCCATATCGACCTCCCTTACATATATGTTGTGTCGCTCAGAATGTATTCATCATCAAACACTCGACTAAAAATAGGCGAGTAGTCGTAAAAGACTTCAACGCTGTACACAATCTCTCCATCATCAAGTGCAACCGCTAAGTTGTTAACAACAGGAGGATCATCAGCATCCACATCCGAGCACTCTCCATCATTGGCCCAATTGCTGCAGCTCGCCCAAATAGCACTGTTTTTACTTAACCCGTGCTGGTTCCATCGATACTGACTTTTAATGTATGGAGAAGCATCTTCTTGACCGACCAACTCAGTAATGTAAATAACGCCGTCTTGCGTTAAATCCAAAGTGCCTGATGTTGTCGCTATGATGTCCATGACTTCTTGTGGGGTATCAGTGTTACTTCGCGAGATAATGTTTCCACCTTCTCGACTGATACTGATAATAACGTGGTTAGCTTGAATGAGATGTGTTATGTCGACAGCCGCCACGATCAGTAGCATAAATAAAGGCGCTATCAACGTCATTTCGATTGCTGCAAAACCTTTCTGAGCGGCTTTTTTCAATTTAAAAGGAAACATCCAGTCCCTCCCTAAAAAGCTTCGTTTTTCATCGCTGCGCTGACGGTAAATTTGAATTTTCCATCATCGAGCAAAACATACATATAGGGATTTACAGATGGCCACTCACAATCAAGATGAATAGAAATAATGTCTCCAGAACCGCCAAAGCCGGTGATTGCATTACCATAGACATCTTCAACACGTATATTCTGAACATCCATCACTTTATCGAGTAAACCGCTCGACGATTGAGAGATTTTTTCCAAGATAGCCGCTTCGCGATCACTCGATGAGTCAGGATCCAAGTCAGAACGACCTGTAATGGCATATCTTGCCCCCTCCCTTGCCGAGTGTTGCATGGTCAGTTTAACGAACCCATAAATACCAAGGTCAACAACCGTTAAAAAAAGCGCAAAAAACAGGCTCACCACAATCGTAAATTCGATAATAGCGATACCTTTTATTTTGGATTTTAGACCGCTTCGATAGCGGTTACCTTCTGAACCTCTTGAAATAAATTTCATACAGCCCCCACCCTTTCGTCTTTCTATTCACCCTATCTAGCCCAATAGAATCCTAGGAGATATAGAAAGACTCAACATTACAGATATAGAATTGATAAATGAGTTATTCAAGCAGTATTCAATTAATCAATTTCAACACTATTAATACGGAGGTGGATTCAAACTGTTTTTTGTTTAATTTAATTTAATTCAATTGCTTATATAAAATTAAAGGTTCTAATAAAACATAGTAATTTAATTTTCATTTATTAATCCCAAAAATAACTGTCTGTTTTATATCCATTAGACAAAGAAAGGAAAAAACATTATGACGCTTGTTTTTATATAAATCAGAGTTAAAGTCTCAAAAATAAGACAACGTAAATTGAAAAATAAGCATTTAGTTTAGTAGGAATGGATTTTTATAAGTACTCGATGATTAATGGGTAAAGTCAGGCTGGATTAAGCGAGTACAAATGAATATTGTGGCCGAGATAGAACCAGCAAAACTAGCCTTCACGCTAATGGATACATAAGTCATGATTATAAACATTTAGTATAATCAGAAGCATCGTTATTCTCTTACTCTAACCCTATATCTTCTTTCATCCTACGACTCAGCTGTTCTGCACATAAAACCTTATTCTGTTTCGCCTTAGCCTTACCTCCTTTGATCTTATTATTTTTAAACAACTTAGTCCCATAAAATCTTGTCCAACGGATTAATGCTTCCATAATTGCTCTCTTGTATTTGCCATCGTTCTGTCGTTATTATGAAAACAACCTGTTCGATAATCGAACAACCATTATTAACAAGAACTATAAGCTGAGATTATGGATAATAGACTGCGTCACCTTTCAGGTCTCCGTTACTTTGAAGTTGCGGCTCGCTTGAACAATTACAGCAAAGCTGCTGAAGAGCTGTTCGTCACTCAAGCAGCCGTCAGCCAGAAGATTCGACAGTTAGAAGAACAGGTTGGATGTAAGCTCTTTATTCGTAAGGGGCGTGCAATGACTTTGACGCATGAAGGGCACACACTTTTTAGACATGTCTCTGATGGATTTCAAGATATTCTGCTGGGGTTAAACAAGATCCAATCAGAACCTATTCAAGGGCTACTTGTTGTTAGAAGTCCCCCCTCTTTTGCTTCTCGTTGGTTACTGCCTAGGCTGTGGAAGTTCTCGGTAAAGCACCCAGAGATCCCAATTAAGATACTAACAGGGTGTGATACACCAAATTTAAAACATGGCGAAATTGATGTGGCTATTCGACAAGGTGAAGATCTATGCGTTGAAGAAGGCTTGATTCTTGAGATGCTAATCAACGAACCGGTTTACCCTTTTTGTTCCCCTAAACTCGCAAACTCTTTGAACTTAACATCACCTGAACAACTCCTCAAATGTTGGCTGATTCAGTTTGATAGCGGTTGTTTCCCGTGGGATGAATGGTTTAGGCAAGCAAACATATCGACTCAAAGCAGCACCATTCAGTGGATGGAAGTCGGTACCTTTGATATGGGGCTAACCACGGTCATGGCGGGACATGGGGTTTGCTTGGCAACAGACAGCTTAGCTGGTGACTTCATCGAACGCGGCTTACTAGTGAAGCCCTTTGATATAGGCATGACACCTGGGGTTCAAGTCAACCTATGCTTTGATCCTAGCTCGCCGAGGAAAGAACGTATTGAGGCATTTACTGAGTGGTTGCATGAAGAAGTGTCTGAAATATCTAAGAGCTAACTTTAGCTTTGGCTTTGGCTTTGGCTTTGCAAAGATAACTCAGCATTACTTATCACACTCCGCGTTCACGTAACTCCTTTTATATAGATAGAGTTACGTGCGTGAAGTTTATTTACTCCCAAAAAGATTTTTTCATCTCTTCATTAGCCTGCTCTCGGGTAATACCAACATCTTCAAGTAAATGATCCGATAGCTCTGCTAGGTGTTTTCTCGTCCTACGATTCTGAAGATAAATCCTAAATTTAGAATAGAATTTCTTAATTGATAATGATGACAAAAATGAATGGTTGGTATTTGCGGTTGCTGTGATCGTATCCATAACCTTTCTCCTGTTGATCTCTCGCTTTGTTATGGTCAATAATCGACCAATAGAGCAACATCGACAAACGATAGATACTGGCATTCAGTTAAGGAAAACTAATGTGAGAGAGCGCACCCCACCTTTCCAAGGGATATACTATTTTTATACTGCGGCTGAAACAGGCAGTTTTAAGCTTGCAGCAGAAAAGCTATTTGTCACGGCTGCAGCAGTCAGCCAACAAATTCGCCAACTTGAAGAATGGTTAGGCGCAGACCTGTTTATTCGTCAGCACCGAAAAATAGTACTCACTCATGAAGGTGAAGTGCTCTATCTACAAGCGAAGAAAGGCTTTGCTCATATTCAAGATGGAGTAAGACGAATAAACCAAGACCCCAACCCCACTCAGTTATCGATTTCGACCGTACCCTCTTTTGCACAACATTGGTTAGTGCATAGAATTGGCAACTTTCGCGATCGCCACCCTGATCTATCTATGTTAATTGAGCCGACCAATAAGCTAGTCACATTTGAAGATTCTAATGTCGATATCTGTGGAAATTACCCTAACATCGAATCACGCTGGTTGATGGACGAGGTCATTTACCCGGTTTGTCACCCTATCTATCAAGAGAAACACGGTATCTATGACATCGACGATCTGCATAAAGCGGAACTGATTGAAGACCGTTGGCCTGATATGGATTGGAATCTATGGTTAGACGTTGCTGGGGCGAAGGCAGGACGTTCATCATTGCAATTTGACGGCTCACATTTTGTTTTAGAGGGTGCATTATCCGTTCAGGGCGTTGCCTTGGTTAAGCACAGCTTGGTGTATCGCTATTTGCAGGAAAAGAAACTCGTCCGAATCGGTAATATCGCGCTGAAGCCTAAATACAATTACTTTTTATGCGCGCCTCCAGGTTACTTCCATCGAGAAAAGATAAAACGCTTCGAAGAATGGATGCAGACTCAAGTTAAATTGTTTGGTGATACAGGTAGAGAAGAGCTTTCGATTATCCACACCGATTACGAACTCAAATGGTCGGATAATTCATAAAGCGAAACTGGTATACTTAGCTCAAATAAATGGCGAGAACATCTCATGACACAAGACAATAATCCACTTCACGGTATCACTCTACAGAAGCTACTGACTGAATTAGTTGAACATTACGGTTGGGAAGAGTTGAGTTACATGGTGAACATCAACTGCTTTAAAAAAGACCCGAGCATTAAATCGAGCTTAAAATTTTTGCGTAAAACAGATTGGGCTCGTACCAAGGTAGAGCAGATTTACATCGACTTAAAGCGTTAATCTCTCCCTACTTTATCTGTCCCGTGTTGATTAAATACGGGACAACCCCTGTGTCTACTTTTTAGGGGCCACATCAACATCACATCTCGCATCTCGCATCTCGCAGTATGTTACAAGCAATAAAAAGCCCCGCAAGCTTTCACTTGCGGGGCTTTTTTAGCTAATTGAGAAAAGGGCTAATTACTTACCAGCTTCTTTTTCTGCTTTAACTTTTGCAATCACTTCGTCAGCAACGTTAGTTGGACATGGTGCGTATTGTGCGAATTCCATAGAGAATTGGCCACGACCAGAAGTGATAGTACGTAGGTGACCGATGTAGCCGAACATCTCAGAAAGAGGTACGTCAGCTTTAATACGAACACCAGTTACGCCAGCTTGTTGATCTTTGATCATGCCACGACGACGGTTAAGGTCACCGATAACATCACCAACGTGATCGTCTGGAGTGAACACGTCAACGTTCATGATTGGCTCAAGAAGTTGCGCGCCAGCTTTAGGCATAGATTGACGGAATGCGCCTTTCGCTGCGATTTCAAATGCGATAGCAGATGAATCGACTGCGTGGAAACCACCATCGAAAAGTTCAACTTCAACGTCTAGAGTTGGGAAGCCAGCTAGTACGCCGTTTTCCATCATAGATGCGAAGCCTTTCTCAACTGCAGGCCAGAATTCTTTAGGAACGTTACCGCCCACAACTACAGAGTTGAACTTGAAGCCAGAACCTGCTTCGCCTGGTTTGATACGGTAATCGATCTTACCGAATTGACCAGAACCACCAGATTGCTTCTTGTGCGTGTAGCTATCTTCAATTGCTTGAGTGATAGTTTCACGGTAAGCAACTTGAGGAGCACCTACAGTTAGGTCAACGCCGTATGTACGCTTAAGGATATCTACCTTGATGTCTAGGTGAAGTTCACCCATACCTTTCAGGATAGTTTCGCCAGTCTCTTCGTCAGTCTCAACTTGGAAAGATGGATCTTCTGCAACCATTTTACCGATAGCGATACCCATTTTCTCAGAACCGCCTTTATCTTTTGGAGATACAGCGATTGAGATTACTGGAGTTGGGAATACCATTGGCTCAAGCGTTACTTGGTGCTTAGGATCACATAGAGTGTGACCAGTTTGCACGTTCTTCATACCAACGATCGCAATGATGTCACCAGCTTGTGCGCTAGTTAGTTCGTTACGGTCATCAGCTTGCATCTCAACCATACGGCCAACACGTTCAGTCTTGCCAGTGAATGAGTTAAGAATCGTGTCACCTTTGTTCAGTTTACCAGAGTAAATACGAACGAAAGTTAGAGCACCGAAACGGTCATCCATGATTTTGAATGCAAGCGCTTTGAAAGTCTCATCTGTAGAAACGATAGCGTGTTCGCCAGTTTCTTCACCGTTCTCATCCATTAGAGGCTGAGGGTCAACTTCAGTTGGTGCTGGTAGGTAATCTACTACAGCATCAAGGATAAGTTGCATACCTTTGTTCTTGAACGCAGAACCACAGAACGTTGGGAAGAATGCGATATCACGAGTACCTTTACGGATACAACGCTTAACGTCTTCAATAGAAGGCTCTTCACCTTCCATGTAAGCTTCCATTAGGTCATCGTCTTGCTCTACAGCTGTTTCGATTAGCTCTTCACGGTATTGCTCAACGTCATCAACCATGTCCGCTGGAACATCTTTGATTTCGTAGTTTTCAGGAAGACCAGTGTCATCCCAAACGTATGCTTTACGGCTTAGTAGGTCTACAACACCAACGAACTCGTCTTCACGGCCGATTGGTAGAACCATTACTAGAGGAGTTGCACCTAGAACGTTTTTAACTTGGTCAACAACGTTGTAGAAGTCTGCACCCATACGGTCTAGTTTGTTAACGAAGATCAGACGAGATACTTCTGATTCGTTAGCGTAGCGCCAGTTAGTTTCTGATTGAGGTTCAACACCACCAGAACCACAGAATACACCGA